>JBDTKG010000001.1:0-5892 GCA_039935435.1 Saccharimonadales bacterium (SeqCode)
GCCAAGGCTACCGTGGCCGGCGTACCACCGGGAATTATAATATACTGCCCGGCTGCAGGTAGGCCACTAATCTCGGCGTCGTTAATGGCTATCAGCAGGTCCTTGTTAGCATGATACTTAGTAGCCAACGAGTCGGGCGTGTCGCCGGCTTTGACCTGATAAACAATGCCATTAACGGGTGAGATAATAAGTTGCTTGCCAACCGCCACATCATCACCACTGAGCCCGTTAGACCAACGGATGGTGTCCGAAGTAACACCAAACTGAGCCGCGATACTAGCCACCGTGTCGCCGGCTTTGACGGTATAGTTTTGAATATCTTTGCGCGACTTAAGACCATTTGCCACAATTTGCGGTTTGGTTACAACCGTTTGACTATCGGAGCTAACTGTCTGCTGGGCGTTGATAGTGTCGGCATTATTGGCCACCGCTTGAGTCTCGCTAAGATCGGCTGTCCGTGCCAACTGGACGGCAATATCGGCCGAAGACAGCTGATCGAGCGGATTAATAATCGATTGATCGGAGCCAATCGAACCAATGCTGGCCCGAGCTAACGATGAATCGTTATTCTGCCCACTTGTTATCAAAAATGCAGCCACAAACGCCAACAACAATAAATTGGCCGTCAGTAGCCCGTAACGGACGGCTCGTTTGCGTGATTTTTTGGGGAGCGCCTTAAACCAACGCCGATGGGTGGTTGGACGTCGATAGAGCTTCAACTTGACTACCCACTTATGGGTTAGGGCTGTAGGGTTACTGATATTACATCCTTGGCATTATTGCCGTTCAAAATTCACCTTAATTGGAGTCCATAACAGGCTCCATCGTAACCAGCCGAATATGCCGGATACTGGCTACTATTATAGCAAAAATGGCCAATTTGGCTAAGTTTAGCTACAAAGCTTGTGGCAATATTGCTTGGTCAGAGCTTGGTGATCTTGCAGATTAGTCGAAAAATAGGTATTACCATCGTCGCCCGAGACAAAATATAGCCAACTTGTGGTCGCCGGATGAGCCACAGCACTCATCGACGAATCAGTCACATTACTGATAGGCGTCGGCGGCAAACCAGTATGCAGATAAACGTTGTAAGGGGTGTCGTAGGTTGTGGAGGGGGCATGTCCTGCCAAAATATCGCCGTAAATTGTCACCACGTCGGACTGCATAGCCATGCCCTGACTAAGTCGACTCAAAAAGACCTGCGCTACCTGGGTCCGATCGGCTGGCTTGGCCACCTCCTTTTCGACCATCGATGACAAGATTATCCCCGAATTAACACTCAAGCCCTGAGCGGCAAAGCCGTCGCGAATATCGGTCGTCAAATGATCCTGCATCTCCTGTAATGATTGGCCGATGATTGTTTCCGGCTTGGTGCTGGTCACTCGTTGGTAAGAGTCGGGGTATAAGTAGCCTTCCAGGCTGGCAGCGGCTGGCTTGTCGGCCAAGGCCGGATAGTTTGCATATAGAGACGGCGTAAAGGCATCATCTACATCGCTTGCTTTAAAACCGGCATTTATCATAGTGCTCTTGATCTGATCAATTCTTTGACCAGGCAGAATAGTAAACAGGTTTTTAACAATGTTGCCTTGAGTTAAGATTTGGACAACCTGTTCGACACTCAAGCTAGGTTGCAGCGAATACGTGCCGGCCTGAAGCTTGCTCTGAACGTTTTGGCTGCGCACATATTGAGAAAAGACGCTGGCGTTGCGGATTAAATGCTTTTGGTGCAGCGTATCGGCAATCTGCGTCACGCTGGAGCCACTAGGTATAGTCACAACTACCGCCGTTTGACTGGCACTAACTGGTTGCAAATTACGATCGTAATAACTGCGAGCTAAGACTACTGCCCCTACCACAACAGCTACAACAGCCAAACCAGCAACAACTACGCTTGTTAATCGTCGTCGTGATCGGCTCTTCTTCATCTATTCACCTCCTGTTGCGCCAAATAATCCTCCAGTATGTAGGTTGCCGCCAAAGCATCAACTTCTCCCTTACTATGTTGGCCTTTTTTGGTCTTTAATTCAAGCTTTGATAAATGAGAAGTTAAGGCTTCGTCTTGCCAATAGATAGGAACACTAAGCCGCGGTTTAAGTTTGTCTATAAACTGACGAACTGCCTCAGTTTGAGCCGTATCTTGGCCTTGCAGGCCGCGTGGCAGGCCGACCACCAGAGCAGAGGCCGTTTGGCTAGCCAACAGGTCGATAACATCGTCCTCTATCCTGTCGCCGACTTCCAGGGTCTGCAAAGGGCTAGCCAAGCGAGCTACTACGTTTGCGCTGGCCACACCTATTCGCTTGCTGCCCACATCAAGAGCCACAATGCGAGCATTCCGGTTCACGACAGCCTGATCAGTCATTAGCTTTGTCAAAAGTAATGACAATTTTGCTGGTTTGGCTGGGTGTCTTAGTCACCCAGAATGGGCTGTACTTAATGGTCACACCTTTGATTGATGGTCGGTTCTCGATGATGTCGGTAGCGTCGCCCTTCTTTTTGCCGGCAATGGCTTTTTTAATAGCGTCGGTGTCCAGGTTGGGGCCAATAATGGCTGTGGTCTGAACCGAAACTTTGGGATTGTCACCATCGGCCTGGACCGTAAAGCTTGCCTTGTTTAAGCCATCGTTAAGAATTGCTTGCTGCTGAGTATTTATTTGCTGCTTAATTTGGCCATCGATAAACGATTTTAGATTGGCCTGATTAATTCCCAGCATGGTGTAATTGGTGACCGAAGTAACTGTGACATCGTTGGCAGCCGATCCGGCAGTTGTACTGGCAGTAATAGCTGGATCTTGACCCTTAAAACTGCTATCTACGGGCGTCATGCCGTCTTTCTTGATCTGGTCACTAAGCTGCTTTTTAATGTCATCTGTGTTGGGAGCGGCTAGCTTGGCCTTAGCCCCATCAATATCAGCCTGCGAAACCACCGTCTGAATATTGTCGGTACCACCGCTGGCTGAGCCAGATGCGCTGACATCCGACCGTCCGGCTACCGTAAAGTTAGTGCTCCCACCGGTATTATACGCAACGCCCGACCCCTGAGCCGTTATACTTGTTGACCCACCTGTAAAGGTGCTGCAAAGTACCCCAGGACCATTGTGCGACCAGCTGAACGAAACGTTTTGTTGCGTAATGTAAGTTTGGCCGTTCACACTAACCCCAGTTCCGGACGATACATTAGGTGGAACTGGATCGCTACCACAAGCCTTGGCAGTCATTGTGACGCTGCCGCTGGCTTTGTTACCGTTGTTTTGCTGGCCAGTGGCTGGGGCGTTTTGAGTGGCTGTTTTGCTGGTTTTGCTCAGTTCGGCGGGCACCACGCTGTTAGCGGCGTCAAAGTCATGTGTAGTCGTATCGGCCGTAAAGGTAAAAGTGGCGTTGAGTTGGCTAGAGTCGGTATCGATGGCAATAGTGGCTTTGGGTAGTTTAAAGATGGCTAGCCAGCCGCCGATCAGCAGAATAATTAGCGCTAAGCCCCCAAAAATGAGCCATTTTCTGAAACGGTCAAAGTTAGGCACCTTGAGCTTCTTGTCTTTAGGCGTTTTAGCTTTCTTCTTGGATTTACTAGTAGCCGCCGACTGATCTTCATCGTGGTCATTATCTAGGTCGATGGCCTCTTCTTCGACTGCTGGCATGGCCGCAGCCGCCGCAACGGCAGCTGGTTGGCCGGCTAACTCGCCCACTGGCATAGAATCATCTAGCTCTGGATCTTCGTCATTATCAACCTCTTCCTCATCAATCAAGGATTCGGGGACATCGCTGGTATCGGGACCAGACGGAATAGCTGGTTTAGATTGCAGATTTTTGGCCACATGAATGCCAACCGCTCCCGCCAATGGCAGCAAGCCGGCTTCGGAAGTAATTAGGACTAACTGCTTTTTGGCATTGTCGGTACTACGCCGCAACAATTTCATATTAACGATACTTTGCAGGACGGTGGCCCGCTTAGGCAGCACAAGAGCAACAATTTTATGCTTGCTGGAGCCGACCTTGTCGATAATATTAGTTATCTCGTCATCGACGTCGATGTAAATAGTGTCTTTTTCGGCTGCACTCATTTTGCTGTCCTCATCGAATTAAACCTGTAACATCCTATTAATCCGCTCCTTAAAAGTACCGGCTGCCGGCAAATTCTGGTTTTGGCCAGACGGTTCACCTTGAGCCAGCGTATCCATGCCAACCCGCAGTAAACCCATCGCGGTTATAAAAGTATGGTCGTTGACATCGCCGGTTTTGTCAACAATTCCTACCACCTGCTCTGGCTTAATATGCTGGACTACTGGTTTGCGGGTAAAAGGCAGCTGGCCGTACCAATCATTTTGGTTAAGAGTGTCGACCAGCACGTCTAGTGATGAACCACCGCCGCAGAGCAGTATCCGGTTAGGTAGATGGTCAAGCTTGTCGAACTCGCTTAGAGCTAAGTCGACACCGTCAATCCAGACATTGGCCGTTTTTTGCAAGGCTCCTTCGATGGCTGGTACTTTAGCCCGCGGTGTTCGGTTGGTCTGCAAGCCCAGCTTGAGCTCTTCGGCTTGGGCAAAAGAAACATCGAGCTCTTTCTCGATAGACCGGCTGTAAGCTCGACCGCCGATGCCGAACATTTTGGTGCCCTGCACGCCGCCGTCATTAATAACGGCAATATCGGTAGTACCGCCGCCGACGTCCATTAGGACTGCGCTCATGCTGGCGTTGGGATCATCACCAATAACTGAGCGCGAAACGGCAAACGGTTCAGCGGCCACGGCCAGCAAGTCAAGGTCGAGCTCTTGAGCGGTTTTTTCTAGAGCACCGATGTGGATTAAGGGCGCAAAAGCCGTGTAAAGCTGTACCACTACGTCTTTCCCCTGAAAACCGATTGGGTTTGTGACTTTGTAGCCATCGATCTCAATGCCGACTAGAGCGCTGTTAACTAACCTAACTTCCACTTCTTTGCCGCCCAATTCCCAAGCTAACTGTTTTTTGGCACGCACTTCGGCCCGTTTTTGGACCAAGCCAATAATCCGTTCTACCTCGTTGACGTCCAAAGCTTTGGTGGGGTTCTTGCGATTCACCCGAACAGTGGTAGTTGTACCTTTAACCAGCTCTCCGGCGATCCCAATGACGGCGCTACGAGCACTAACTTTAGCCTGTTTTTCGGCCTCATTTAAAGCCTCGTTGCAGTTCCGAACCACGCCCGTAATATCGGCAATAGCACCAGCCTGCATATCGTTGAGCTCCTGATGCACTCGGCCGACACCAATAATATCGATTTGGTCGCCATTAACTTGGCCAATTAGAGCCTTCACAAATTCGGTACCGATATCAAGCGCCACCAAATATTGCTCTTTGGGCGTCTTGGGTGAGCGCTGCAACTGTTTCAGATTCTTAATTTTGGAAAGCATAATCTCTTTTATTGTATCATCTCTGGCTGGTGTCCGCACCAAGCTGTGGAAAGCTTGTGGCTATCTGCTCTATCAGCTGCCGAGCGGCCTGTCCGCGGTGACTAATTTCTCGTTTCTGCAACGGGTCCATCTGAGCCATGGTTCGGCTATGACCATCTGGCACTATAACTGAATCAAAGCCAAAACCATTAGTGCCGCGCGGTTCAACCACCGTACCGTGCAATACGCCAGATGACAGCAGCATAATTTGACCGTCATAAAAACCGGTCGTACAGGTTGCCGTCATCTTCTCATTAGGCTCTTTAGAGAGCCTAAGCAAACATTTTGCACCCATTTCCTGATAAAAGAATTTGAAAAATGGCCCTGGCAACCCACCTAGCGAATCGAGCCCCGCCGCCACATCCTCCACAATCACCGGCCGTTTTAGTACGTCATAGGCTCGTTGGAGTTTGTCGCGGACCAAGGCTTCGTTGTCCATAGTCTGAATTTCATCCAAATCTAACTGGTGGGTAAC
>JBDTKG010000002.1:0-8346 GCA_039935435.1 Saccharimonadales bacterium (SeqCode)
ATTTGCTGGAACAGGGTAAAGCCATGAGCGCTCAAGAGATCGAAGCGGCCGCCGTACGAAGCGGCATGCGGACCATGTACCAGGACGGGATTTTACAGGTTATTGCCGGGCAGACCAGCCTTGAAGAAGTAGCCCGCGTCCTAGGCTAAGCAGCTAGACGATTACTTTGGAAATTGCCTCGACTATGCCTGGTTGATCGATGGGCGGAATTATTAAATCAGCCGTAGGTGTTTTGACCAGACTTGCCAGCACCTCGGCAGCAGCCACTTTGTGTTTTTCGGTGATCGACCTGACCTTGTGATCTAAGGCGCCTCTAAAAATGCCCGGAAAAACCAACGCATTATTAACTTGGTTGGCAAAATCACTCCGTCCGGTAGCTACCACGGCTACGCCAGCCAATTTCGCTTGATCGGGCATTATCTCGGGGGTAGGGTTGGCCAATGCAAAAATAATTGGCTTTTGGGCCATGGTTTTAATCATGTCGGCCGTTAGTAAGCCGGGTTGAGAGACACCTATAAAAACGTCGGCGCCAACCAGTACATCGCTTAATGTGCCTTGGGCTGCTTCCTGGTTGCTATAGCTCAGTAGCTGCCTTTTTGCGTCGTTAAGATCGCTGCGTTTGGCACTAATGAGGCCCTTGCTATCAACGGCGAATATTCTCGGTTTGGCATATTCGTAAAGTAGTTTAATGATGGCAGTCCCGGCAGCGCCAGCGCCAACCACCACAATCTTGGCGTCCTCTAGCTTTCGGCCGGTGACCTTCATGGCGTTAATGAGGCCCGCCAAAACCACAACCGCCGTGCCATGCTGATCGTCGTGAAAAACTGGAATTGGTAGCTCTGCTTTTAATCTTTCTTCTATCTCAAAGCACTGGGGAGCAGCAATATCCTCCAAATTGATGCCACCAAAACTAGGCGCTATGGCCTTAACTGCGTCAACAATTTGATCGGGCGTATGAACATCTAATACAATCGGCACGGCGTCGATACCAGCAAAATGCTTAAACAACATGGACTTGCCCTCCATGACGGGCATAGCGCCATAGGGGCCAATGTTGCCCAAGCCTAAAACCGCCGTGCCATCGCTAATAACAGCTACGTTATTGTTGAGCCAGGTGTAATCACCAGCCTCGTCGGGATGCTGTGCGACATAACTGCTGACTTCGGCTACGCCCGGGGTGTAGTAAGTACTAAGCTTTTCCTTGCTGCCCAAATCATCCTTGAGACTAATCGCAATCTTGCCTTTTAATAATTTGTGTTGCTGTAGAGGATTAAGTGCCATCAATCTATATTACCATGGCGCATTTTTTGGTAACTTGTTTTCAGCGATTACTGGGATTTACTTCAAATGTAGTACTTTGGCAGTAAATATCAAAAACAGTCCTGCTCTTGCAATGAGCGCTGTTTTCGTGTAGGATAGTTTGGATATGCCATCTGTTATTGAACAAATTGAAGCCAAATACCGCAAGTCGGCAGTCGTTGACGTTAAAAGCGGCGATACTGTTCGTGTTCACCAGAAAATTCGTGAAGGTGCCAAAGAGCGCGTCCAGGTTTTTGAAGGCCTGGTTATTCGTACTGATCGCAAAGGCAGCCACACTGCCTCAATCACTGTTCGCCGAGTAGCGGGCGGACTAGGTGTCGAAAAAAGTTATTTATTACACTCTCCTTTGGTCACCAAGATCGAGGTTACTAAGCGAAGCAAGGTGCGCCGCAATTATCTTACCTACATGCGTGCCCGTACTGGTAAATCAGCTCGATTGAGCGGAGTTAATTTCGACCGCGAAGCTGTAAACGCTGTCCACGACCAAAAAGCCGAAGCCGAAGAGGCCGAGCTTCACCACCAGGCCGAAGTTCAGCATCAAGAAGCGGCCACTGAAGAAGCCGCAACCGACGCTCCCGCTACCAACGCCGAACAATCCAATTAAATAGTTCTTAAAATTTGCCGCTAGTGCAACGATTGTTGCTATGATTGAGATATGGCTATCAGAATTACCAGTCTGCAGGCTGGCCAAAGGGCCGAGCAAGCAGCCAGCCAATACTTAGTGAGGCAGGGTTACCAGATTGTGGCTCGAAATTGGCGCACCCGCTGGTGCGAGATTGATTTGATAGCCAGGCAAGACAATCGGTTGACGTTCGTTGAAGTTAAATATCGCAGCCTTGGAAGGCAAGGCCAAGGCCTAGACTATATTACGCCGGCCAAGATAAAACGTATGCGCCGGGGTGCCCAAATGTGGGTGCACCGATATGGCTGGGCTGGTGACTATGGATTAGGTGCGATTGGCTTATTTGGGGCCGATTATACGGTCGACGAATTCGTGGCGGATATTATCTAGATCGCGCTTTTTCCAGGCAATTTGCCAACTGAGCGTTTCTAGCCCCTGTCGGTAAGCCCGTTCGATAGCCGGATTAACTCGTGGCTCAAAAAATGTCTTGTATTGCTTTAAAAAGGCCGCATCGCTGAAGCTCCGGGCCGCATACAACGGAAAGCGTGCAAAACTTAAATCACTACCCAGGTTTTTTTCCAGCCATTCCCAGTTGGTTTGTAACCATTGCCAGGTGGCATGTTTGGAATGACGGTTCATAAAGCTGTAAGCAACCCAGTAGGCGGCGTCTTGTAGGCGAATGGAATCGGTCTTGATTAAGCTCAGCGCCTGGTCGATTATTTCGGGCTGTTTAAGGCCGGTCAGGGCAGATGCCAGGGTTGTCCGCTCTTCGCTTGATATACTGTTGTTGTGCAAGTTAAGCAGCTTGTCGAAGGTTGATTGGTTGCCGTGGCGGGCAGCTGTATTGTAGATGACACTGCGCAAGTCGGCCGGCAGATCTTCTGGCTTAGTCATTAGCTTAAAGCGGCTAAGGCATTCTTTGACGACCGCCGCGTCCTCGGAGGCAGCGGCCAGTCCAATGATAGTTGGCCGGAGTAAGCTGTCGAAGTGGCTCTCTTGAGCTTTGTCTTTCCAGCCAAGGCGCTTTAACTGGATTTGCACTAGCTGCTGCACATAGGGCTGCATGGCTTCGCGCAAAGGCTGGTCGTCCATGACGACGCGGATATTGCCCAAACCGCCAGCTATAACATCCCAAACGGCGTTGTTATCTTCCTGACTGTAACTATCTAACAGCCGAAGGGCCGCTGTGGATGAGCTATAGCCTGCTTTGGCGGCCTCGAAGGCATCGCTCAAAAGGCCGAGCCTGTCTAATGGCTCCAGTTTGCCCGCGGTCACTTGTTGGGCCAATAAGCTCATCTGATTTTGGTCGTAGATGAGCCGATAAAAACCACTTTGGTTCTGGTTTAGTTTGATAGATGACAGCGACTCGCTGAGCTCGGTCATACTGGTTTTAGTGCTCAACAGTTCGGGGGCGCCTGGTGGATTGCTGTTACAGGCAATCGGCCACAGGCTGGGTTTAGCTAAAGCGGCCTGGCTGGGGTCGGCATAAAACCTGGTTTGTTGCAGGCTTAGCTTGCGACCGGAAAGGTCGGATTGAACGACTGGAAAGCCAGGCTGGCTGGTCCAGGCGTGCATAAATTTACTTACAGGCTTGCCGGAAACCTCCTGTAATGAGGCCCATAAATCGCTAGTGTCGGTGTTCCCATACTGATGTTTCTTGAGATAGTGCTGCAACCCAGCCCGAAAATCGTCGGCGCCGATATATTGCTGCAGCATGTGAATGAGGCTGGCGCCTTTGTTGTAGCTGATGGTGTCGAAAATAGTTCGGATCTCGTCGGGATGATGGACCGGCACCTCTACTGGGTGAGTGCTAGCCAGGGCGTCCAAGCGTAAGGCGCTTTGCTGCTCATCGGTGATGAATTGGGTCCACATGTTCCAATCTGGAAATATGTTATCAACGGCCAGATATTCAATCCAGCTAGCAAATCCCTCGTTGAGCCATAAGTCGGTCCACCAGCGCATGGTTACTAGGTTGCCAAACCACTGGTGGGCTAACTCGTGGGCTACTACCATGGCCACGTATTGCTTGGTTCCTAGGCTGCTATTGCTAGGGTCCACCAGCATGCATTGCTCTCTAAAGGTAATACAGCCCCAGTTTTCCATGGCGCCATTAGCAAAATCTGGCAAGGCAATTAAGTCACATTTTTCGAGGGGATAGTCTAATCCAAAATAGTGATTGTAGAAATCCAGGCACTTAACAGCAATATCGAGCGCGAAGTCTACCAGTTGAATGTTATCGGGCGTGGCGTAGGCTCGAACCAGCACGCCAGTTTTGGTTTTGGCCTCCTTAAATGCCATGTCACCAATCACAAAGGCCAGCAAGTAGACTGACATCTTAGGCGTTGTAGCGAACTGCGTTGTAGTAAGGGCACCCGATTTCGTTTGCTTTTCAATAGGCGTATTAGAGATAACCGTTTGGCCACTGGGAGCGGTTAAGCTGAGGTCAAATGTAGCTTTGGCCTCAGGCTCATCGATGCACGGAAAGACCTCACGGGCGTGGTGGCTTTCGAACTGAGTGGCTAATAGCTTTTGCGGCTGACCGTTCTGCTCAAAAAAGCAGGGATACAAGCCGTTCATGAGGCGGCTAATGTGGCCGCTAAACTCAATTATGATGGTGTACGACCCAGGATAAAGTGTTTGCGGGCTGTGCAGCCTAACTTCGTCAAAGCGGTTGTGGCTGTTGATGCGGTCAATTGGTATCTGGCTGCTCGAGCCTTTGCTGTGGGCCTCAACCGAAACAGCTATAATTTTGAGACCTTTCTGATGCAGAGTTAATCGTTTGGTTGGCCGGCCAACCTTTTGACCACTAATCTCGACTCGACCAGCAAAAATCATTTTGTCGGCATTGGGCTCAAGAGCTAGTTTGTAGTGGCTGGGCACAAACTGCCTGTAAAGTCGGGTAACATCCTTGCTCATAGACTCAATTCTAGCATTAATGTGGGCTAAGCAGTAAGAGCTGCCCTAAGTTTGATATCAAGAGGCGGACGGTGTATAATAGACTTTGTTCAGGTCGGCCGGCAGGTCGACTTTTTTCATGAAATAGACTAACGACAGACCAATAGAAAATAAGAAAGGAATATAAAATGGAAATGGACTTTAAACAATTAGCAGTCGCCATCCAGGCTATTGCCGAAGAGAAGAACTTGTCCGAAGAAGTAGTTACCGAGGTTGTAGAGCAGGCGCTAGCCGCTGCTTACCGACGTGATTACGGTGAGCGTGAACAGGAAGTGCGGGTTAGCATGAACCTTAATACTGGCGATGTCACAGCCTACGTCACCAAAGAAATAGTAGAGCCGGTAGAAGATGCTCACACTCAGATTGGCTTGAGCCAAGCTCAGTTGCATCGTAAGAACGCCAAAGTCGGCGAGGAAATCGAAGTCGAAGAAAAGATTGAGGACTTTGGCCGAGTTGCCGCCCAAACCGCTAAGCAGGTCATCTTGCAACGTCTGCGCGAAGCTGAGCGCGACATCATTATGAACGAGTTCGAAGACAAAATTGGCACGGTTATTAATGGCATTGTTTCGCGCGTCGAAGGCCGGATAGTACGTATCGAGCTTGGTAAAGCCCAAGGTATTATGCCGATGAGCGAACAAATCCAAGGTGAGCGTTACTACCCAGGCCAACGCCTCAAAGTATTCTTAAAAGATGTAGAGCGCGGTTTTCGTGGGCCGCAGCTGGTAGTTAGCCGAGGCAACACCGACTTTATTGAATGGCTCTTTCGTAGCGAAGTTCCCGAGATGGAAAACGGTTCAGTCGAAATTAAGGGTATCGCCCGCGAAGCCGGTATTCGGACTAAAATCGCTGTTAGCAGCACTGTACCAGGCGTCGATCCAGTTGGCACCTTTGTAGGTGGCCATGGTACTCGTGTTAACGCTGTCATGAGCGAAGTCGGTGAACAAGAGAAAATCGATATCGTGGTTTGGGATGCCGATACTGCTAATTACATGAAGAATGCTCTAAGCCCCACCAATGTAACCTCTGTTAAATTAGACGAAGCAGCCAAGAAGGCCATCGTCTATGTTCCCGAAGATCAATTGAGTATTGCCATCGGCAAAAGCGGCCAGAACGTTCGCTTAGCCAGCAAGCTTAGTGGCTACGAGATCGATATTACCGCCGATAAACCAACGGTGGTGGCTGATGAGGCCCCCCAGAGAAGCTCTGAGAAGGCGCCAGCCACTGTCGAGGCTGACAGTCCCGCCAACCAGCCAAAACCAGACTCTGTTAAAGAAGCCAAGCCAGTCCAGAAACTGAAGAAGAAGAGTGAGCTAGAGAACTCATTGCTAGAAGCCATTGAGGAACACGGCGAGTAAATCGCCACTGCAAAAGTTATACATGATGCAACAACATTCACCAGAAAGCATGTCACCAAGTGTGCAAGAATCCGGATTTGGCCTAACCCAGCTCGGCAGAAGACAGATGTTGATGGGTATGGCGGCGACGGTCATAGGTCTTGGAGGTCTTATTGGGGCGCTTGAGCTAGTTAGTGGCAGCAAGCCGGCTAAGCCTGGTGAATCTGCATACGATAGCTCAGACCATACACATTATCCCGACACACTTAGTAAGTTGGTGGCTGATGGGTTAGAGAAAGACTGGAAAAAGGTAGCTGTATTTCCCGGCATGCTAGTAGCATCGCCAGGTGCCAGGTTTTTTACGGGCGTTGACCTAAAAGCCGAAGTTGACCTAGGTTTGGCTGGTTCGAAACGGGCACTTATTCTGCGACCGGTATTCCCGGCCGAGACCTTTATTATGGGCAGCGGCAAGTCGTACCAAGGGGATGACCTGAAGGCTGTTCGAGCTGGCGGCATAGATTCTGACACCTTCGCCTTCCTACACCCAGCCACAGGCGGTGTGGTCTTTTGCAACTACCGGCAGAGTGTAGAAGACCTAGACATATTAACTCGTATCAAAGCCGATGAGCTGTCGTACACATCCCAGACGAACTCAAACATTCCTATGCAATACGTCGGCATTGATGTGCACAAGAAAATGTCTACCGGACTGATTATCCCGGCTGGGATCTCAGATGAAAGCGACGATGGCATCTATCCATCTGATCCGTACCAAACAGGTAGCAGCACCGAATCTGCATACTCCCAAAAAATCATAAACTATTACGCGATAGCCCAGGGACGTACCTATCCTGCAGAGTCAGTAACCTATCTAATTGATCGGTTTATGGGTGATTACGATCCCGTAACGGTTGAATCAAGTTACGGCCCAAAAGTACCAATCGCTACGCCAACTACCATTAAATAGCGCAGCCGACTACCGTCAGCCAGACTAGCCGTCAGTTCGGTTAGCACTCTTGACATGGGAGTGCTAATTGGGCTACTATGGGAGTGTTGAATATAGACGCAGGGGTACACATTCTATGACACCAAACTCAGCCGAATTCCAAGAATTTTTTAATCATTTAACCGACAATGCTTTTCAGAGCCTGAAGCACGCCGATGCAATTGCTCGCAGTTTTGGGAGCGCATATGTGGGCACAGAGCATTTGTTGCTGGGTGTCTTAGCTCAAGAGGCCTCGATTGGCGCCAAATTGTTGGAGGGTGCTGGTGTTACCCTAGACCGAGCCCGTCTGGCGCTCAACTTAACACCTAAAACTTTGGTTCTGAATATGGGCGCTAAAGGCCTCAGCGAGACTGCCAAACTAACTCTTAAAATGGCCTACGACGTGTCCCAAAACTATAACCAGGATTACTGTGGAACGGAGCACATACTGTTTAGTATCCTTAATCAGAAGAATGCGCGGGCTACGGTGCTGCTGCGCGATATGGAAATTAACGTCGACAGGGTGCTGGACGAGCTGGAGCAATTCTTAAATCGGCAACAATTCGATGAGGGGCAAGGCAAGACCGGAAAAATAGGGCGGCGCGCTAAAAAAGGTCGTAAGACTGCTCTGGATTTATATGGAACCGATTTAACGTCACTGGCTCACGATGGCAAGTTAGACCCTGTAGTCGGCCGCGAAGATCAAATCCAGCGCATGATTACTATCCTGAATCGCCGCACTAAGAACAATCCGGTGCTGATTGGCGAGCCGGGCGTTGGTAAAACGGCTATTGTAGAAGGTTTGGCTCAGCGCATTATTGCCGAAGATGTGCCGGACAGTTTATTAGAAAAGCGATTAGTCATGCTCGATTTAGCTGGCATGATTGCCGGGACCAAGTACCGCGGTGAATTCGAAGAACGGCTTAAAAAAGTTATGGCCGAGCTCGAGGGCGACGATAAGACAATTGTCTTTATTGACGAGCTGCATTTAATAGTTGGGGCGGGGGCGGCCGAAGGAGCCATGGATGCTGGCAATATCCTCAAACCGGCCTTAGCACGCGGCAAAATTCAGCTAATTGGGGCCACTACCACCGATGAGTACACTAAACACATCGAAAAGGATGCCGCCC
>JBDTKG010000003.1:0-10990 GCA_039935435.1 Saccharimonadales bacterium (SeqCode)
GTGATGGATCGGGATAAGGAATATTTAATTATGCCGGTTACGAATGAGGTCAGAGCAGTATTTGATGGCCAGCCGTCAGAAAAACAACTATCACTAGATTCTGGGGTTGAGCAAATCTATTCGGCTGACGAAGGTTGGCGGCTACTGACCAAGCGAATCAAGAAGGCTAAGCATGTGGCCACTCTGGCAGCGCCCAAGCCCTATTTAGAGCAGCAGGCATTTTACACTAATCCAGCCAAGGCCCATTTAATCGGCAAGCTTAAGCTGATAAACGGTGACATAAAGCTACTCGATTTACGTCCTCATCTGGCTCGTATGAGGGTGATTAAACAGGCACCCGAACTGGCTGCCATTAAGCAAGCAATCGCAATTACGTCGCGGGCCATTAAATCGGTCCAAAAACGATCGTTTGAGTATGAATATCAGATTGAGGCTTCATTAACCGCTCAATTTAGGCGGGCAGGAGCTAGTGGCCATGGGTTTTCGCCTATAGTGGCTAGCGGACAGCGGGCCTGCGTACTACACAACATCAGCAACAACGAGCGGCTTGATCCAGATGAGCTTGTGGTGCTCGATATCGGGGCTGAGGTCGATAACTATAGTGCCGATATTACTCGCACCTTTTTACCCGAGGGCCAGGCTAGCAAACGCCAACAAGCTGTTTACCAAGCTGTAAAGTCGGTTCAGGACTTTGCTCTTAGTTTGGTTAAGCCAGGGGCCTATATTAAGACCAACGAACAGCTAGTGGAGGCCTTTATGGGCGAAAAGTTACGCGAGTTGGGGCTTATCAAGACTATCAGCAGTCAAACCGTTAGGCAGTTCTTTCCCCACTCCACATCGCATTTTCTGGGCTTGGACGTCCATGATGTCGGAGACTATGGCCAGCCGCTGGCACCAGGCATGGTAATAACTGTTGAGCCAGGCATCTACATTCCGGCCGAGCGACTGGGGGTTAGGATAGAGGATGATGTTCTGCTAACGGCCAAAGGCGCTAAAGTTTTAAGCGCAAGCTTGCCACGGAGTCTGACGTGACCTACACTAGGTGCTAATGCTATGAATAGTGCAATTGGTAGATTTTTACTGCGTTGGTTTGTCTGCGGCTTGGGCCTGTGGGTAGCCGCTGGCTTGCTGGGCGGTAACCGTATTACTTACAGCAACCAACTAGGCGTCATTGTGATGGCCGGCTTGGTGCTGGCACTGATAAACGCTATTCTGAAGCCGTTTGTAGTAATTTTGTCGCTGCCGGCCATTTTGTTTAGCTTGGGGCTATTTATGATTGTCATCAATGGCTTGATGGTTTTGCTGGCTAGTCGTTTGTATGCATCTTTGCAGGTTAAGAATTTTGGTGCCGCTATGTTGGCCGGCATGGTCATTGGTTTGGTGAATTACTTGGTGACGACGGTGCTGGATAACCAGCGTTCCTAAGTCAACATTAAGACTAATGGCTTTCGCTTGGCAGCGCTTTGTTCTACAATAGGCAGGTGACTATTTATAACGATATAACATTGATTTCGGCCGCTATTCTAACTATTTTGATTTTGGTTCAAACCCGAGGCGCAACCCTTGGCGCTGGTTTGGGTGGTGGTGGCGAGGTCAACACGGTACGACGCGGTGCCGATAAAAGCCTGCACCAGTTAACGGTCATCATCGCTTTTATCTTTTCGGCTTCGATTCTGCTGAGCGTTATTGCTTAAGATTGCCTAAGGATTATTGTGAAACAAAGGTGGCTTAATGGTTGACCGGACAACAAAACTGCGTTGGCGGCGTCGTATTCGTCGCCGTAAGCGGCAGGCAGAGAGCTTTGGCGAGCAAGCCGAGCAACAACTAGAGGTGCTGGTGATTGGCCGTTTGGGCCGCTTATGGCATGTACGACGCTTTTTATTGAGCTGGTTTATGCTGGTGATATTGCTGGCTAGTCTGTTAATTGTCCAGACCCGCTCACTGAATCAGTATTTTCAGCAGCCTACGGCAATTCCTGGCGGCACATATACAGAAGGAATTTTGGGCAACTTTACTACCGCTAATCCGTTGTACGCTCAGGGTCCGGTGGATAGTGCTGTGGCCCGCTTGGTGTTTGCCGGCCTTTTCAAGTTTGACGACCATAACCAATTAGTTGGTGATCTGGCTGATTCTTGGGCGGTTAACGATCGAGGCAATGTTTATACGGTTCATCTAAAGCTTAACCTTAAGTGGCAAGACGGTCAACCGCTCACTAGCGCCGATGTTGTTTACACCTATCAGACAATCCAGAAACCAGACGCGCAGTCGCCGCTTCTAAGTAGTTGGCAGGGAGTGACAGTAGCGGCCGTCGACCCCCAGACGGTAACTTTTACCTTGCCTCAAGCCATTAGCTCCTTCCCATTTCATATGACTAACGGAATAGTTCCTAAACACATTTTAGCTAGCCATAGCTCGGACCAACTCCGAACGATTGCCTTCGATACCGTCAGTCCGGTGGGAGCCGGGCCATTTATCTGGAAGGCTATCCAGGTGGTTGGTGATACTTCAAACAGCCGCGAAGAACGGATTGCTTTGGCTCCAAACCCAACCTATTCTGGTGGACAGCCAAAGCTCGGTAACTACATCATCAGAGCTTTCCACAGCCAGTCGGCCGCTACGGCTAGTTTTAATCGTAAGGAGCTAGATGGTATGTCTGGTTTTGATCGGGTGCCGTCATCTATTTTGGCTCATACCACCGTTCGACAATACAGTTTTCCGCTGACTGCCGAAACGATGGTATTTCTTAAGACTAGCGATGGAGTGCTGGCTGATGTTAAGGTTCGCCAGGCTTTGGCGGCCGCCACCGACAACCAGTCCATCGCTAACGGGCTGGGCTACCCGGTGCAAGTAGTTGATGCGCCGTTCTTGCGGTCCCAGCCAGAGTATAATAAAAGTTTAACCCAAGCCTCCTTTAATCTGGCGCAGGCTAAACAATTGCTCGATGCCGACGGCTGGATAATGGCCAGTAACGGTATCAGGCAAAAGGACGGCAACCCGCTAACCTTTAATTTAGTTACTGAAGACACTCAAGAGTACATCAACGTCAGTAATCGGCTAAAGAAGCAATGGCAGGCTGCTGGCGTCAACCTCAGCGTGACACTTCAATCGCCCAGCGACCTGCAAACGGCTTTGGCTTTTCATACTTACGACGCGCTTTTGTATGGAATATCGATTGGGGTAGACCCGGATGTCTTTGCTTACTGGGACAGTTCACAGGCCGATATCCGATCAGCCAATCGGCTTAACTTTTCGGAGTATAAATCGTCGGCGGCCGACGCGTCGCTGGAGGCTGGGCGTACTCGCAGCGACAGCATCCTTAGAACTATAAAATATCGGCCTTTCTTGGAGGCCTGGCAAAAAGACGTACCGGCCATTGGCCTGTACCAACCCCGGTCATTATATTTTAGTCGCCAGTCGGTAGCGGGCTTAACTGAACACACCATAAACTCGCCGCTGGATCGTTACTCTAACGTTCAAAATTGGATGATTCGGCAGGCCGATAGAGATATCAACTAAGGCTTGCCGGCGCTTGAGTTTTTGCCTTAAACACCGTACTATTAACAGCGTTAAGGTAGGCTATTTAGGTTGATGCCGCGATGGCGGAATTGGTAGACGCGCTACGTTCAGGACGTAGTGGGGGTAACCCCGTGGAGGTTCAAGTCCTCTTCGCGGCACCAACCTCAGTAGCCTGAGTTAGCCGACAAAACGGCCGGCTAGCCAAACCGTGATATTATACAGATTGAAAATGAGGGTAAATAGCTAAATGAGCAAAGTAGCGCACTATCTGCAAGAACACGTACTGGGCGAGGTAGTTACGGCCAACGACACCCGTCGTCACTTTTCCACCGACTGCAGCGTATTTAGTGTTACTCCAACTGTCGTGATGTACCCCAGGAACGAAAATGATGTTCGCAAAGCAGCTCGTTTTTCTTGGCAATTGGCCGAACGAGGTCGAACCATCCCCATTACAGCCCGCGGCTTAGGCACTGACCAGTCGGGAGCGGCCCTAGGCAGTGGCATCGTTTTGGTGTTTCCGGCTCATATGCAACGTATCTCGGAAATTGATGGCAAGAGCGGCCTAATAGTGGTTGAGCCCGGCGCTACCTATGGCAAGGTGCAACAAACACTGCATACCCATGGTCGCTACCTGCCACCATATCCGGCTTCGCTGGAGTACAGCACTATCGGCGGTGCTGTGTCTAATAATGCCGGTGGCGAGAAGAGTTTTAAATACGGCAAAACGCGGAGCTATGTCAAAAGTCTGCGGGTCGTTTTGGCTAACGGCGAAGTTATCAAAACAGGCCGCCTTACCAAGCGCGACGTCAACCGCAAACTAGGTTTGGCAACTTTTGAAGGCGAAATTTATCGGTCGCTCGATAAACTGTTCGAAGAAAATGCCGAGCTGCTAGGCCAAGACCCTCTGCTGGTTAGCAAGAACTCGGCTGGCTACGATTTGTGGAGCGTCAGGAACAAGGATGGCTCAATCGATCTAACGCCGTTGCTGGTAGGATCTCAGGGCACTCTAGGGGCCATTACGGAAGTAACGCTGAGTACCGAGCCCTATGCGCCGCAAACCACTTTGGTGGCGGCTCATTTTGATGATATCCAAATAGCTGAACAAGCTATTTTAGAGCTCCGCAATATGACCGATGTACCTAGCGCCGTAGAAATGATCGATCAGAATTTATTAAACTTTGTAGATTTACATAATCCTAATTTGCTTAAGGATGTTGTGCCAAAACCGTTTAAGCTTTTAACGCTATTGATTGAGCTGGATAACCCAAATGAACGTAATCAAAAGCGGCAGACAAAAAAGGTGCAAAAAATTCTGGCCAAGTACGAAATTGATTACCAGATAGAGCGCGAGGCGGAACAGCAGGCTGCTCTATGGAAGATCCGTCGTAGTGCGTCTGCCATCTTGGCTCACAGTGAAGGCAACAATAAGGCATTGCCAATCATAGAGGACGGGGCTGTACCGGCCGACAAGTTCGAGGCATACCTAAACGGCATCTACCAAATCTTCAGTAAGCACCATCTGCCAGTGGCGGTTTGGGGCCATGCCGGCGACGCTAACTTGCATGTCCAGCCAATCTTGGACTTGGAGCAGGTGGGCGACCGCCAAAAAGTTTTTAAGCTAATGGACGAGTATTATAATTTAGTGATTGGCTTAGGCGGCACGACGAGCGGTGAGCACGGCGACGGTCGATTGCGCGGTCCTTATCTGCAGACTTTGTACGGCGCCGAGGTTTATAAACTGTTTCAGCAGACTAAACAGATTTTTGACCCCTACAACATTCTTAATCCGGGCGTTAAAATTGACGTCGGCTTAAACGATATCAAGCCCTTATTACGGCACGAATACGACCTGCTTCACCTGTATGATCATCTACCCTATAGCTAGGCTTGGCGTCTGCAGCTTTACCGACCCCTTGAGTTTTTGCCCCAAACACCGTAAGATAGCATAGTTCAGGCTGTCCGCTGGGCCGGTAGGCTTTTGAGCCGCAAGCCCGAAGATGCGCGAGTGGCGGAATGGTAGACGCGCCACCTTGAGGTGGTGGTGGGAGCAATCCTGTGGAGGTTCAAATCCTCTCTCGCGCACCAAGAACATTACGGTTTAATTAAGCCTTCAGATTGATTGCAATGTAGCCCAAAGGTCGCTACAATTTGCACTGAACTATGGTTGGAAGCCAGCCAATTATAGACGAATTATGGGTGATTAGCTCAGTTGGCTAGAGCATCTCGTTTACACCGAGAGGGTCGGGGGTTCGAGTCCCTCATCACCCACCATAAATCTTAGTCGATAAAACGGCTTTTGGGGCGTTAGCTCAGTTGGCTAGAGCACCTGCTTTGCAAGCAGGGGGTCCGGGGTTCGAGTCCCCGACGCTCCACCATTAATTTTTGTTGTAGGTTCTTAGAAACTCATTCCACGCAGTTTGCCGGTCAGTCGACTGGTCATTGCTGAATTCATAAACATATTGCCTCTGGAAAGGAGGGTTTCTTAAATGCTGTTAAAAAAGATTATATTATATGCCGTGGTGGTTGCCTGGCTTGGCGCAATAATGGCAATCCCGTATGGGCAGCCTGCACTGGCGGCAGCCGACATAACATCGCTGGCCGACCCTTTAACTGCCCAGTCAATCTATATTAATGATTCAAGCTGTCCCAGTAGCAATTTTTGCATGGCAGTGGGCAATTTTACTAGCGACAGTAACCATGGCCAGGCATTAATCTTGACGAATACTAGCCAAGGTTGGCAGCACTCAACAACTCAGCAGCCCCAAGCGGCGTTTGATAGAGCTCAGCTTAATACGGTGGCCTGTAGCTCTGCTACGTTTTGTTTGGCCTTCGGAAACTATCTGTCGAACCAGAGTGGGTGGTCCAATTGGACAATTGTTTGGAATGGTCTGAGCTGGCAGCAGCTAAGTCTGAGCGGCATGGATGGGGTGACCATCAATGACGTGGCTTGCCCGGCCGACCAGAATTGTTGGGCCGTCGGTACAGCCGAGATGCCTGGGGGCGCGTATACCAGAGCCAGACTATATCATTACAATCAGAACAACTGGAGTGAGCCAACCGATGAAGTAGCTAATAATGCCGGTTCACTGAGCGCAATCAGCTGCCTGGACAGCACGCATTGCTGGTCGGTTGGACGTACATTAACTCCTGCAAACCAGCACTTCTTATTAGTTAGTCAAATTGGCGATAGTTGGACGGTCGATACAACTTACGACGTCAATGATACCGGAAATTTTATGGCCATAGATTGTTCGGTTGAGCAGGTCTGCACAATCCTGGGTAATAACATTCGGACTGGTGGAAGGGTGCTGGCACGTCGGGCTAATAATCGATGGGCTACCATTGACTTGTCAAAGATTGGATCGGGCGTTTCCGGAGATGTTTGGCAGTCCGTTGGCTGTTTTCAGCAAGATTGCTTTTTAGCTGGCCAAACAGCCCCGCAAGGCAGTGATAATGCCTCGATTCATGCGGTTATTGATCGATCATCAGATAATATATGGCAGTCTAGCCATGTTGAGCCAGCAACGGCGGCTGCTCAAACAGGCATTCATATGCCCACCTCTAACCTTACGGGTATGACCTGCTTCGATACAGGCTGCCTGGCTTACGGAAACTATCAAAGCAATGGCCAAATGCATATTTATGTGGCTAGTTTTGATGGCCAAAAGTGGCTCACTCAGGATCCATTACAGCCAGTCATTAGTGAGATGAAAGCCGAAACACCGATCGACACATCGAATAAAAGTTCCAGTACTAGCTCGCCGCTATCTTACGTTGCGGCGCCCAACCGTCTTGATCGCAAATTGGCTTATGTAGCGTTTGGCGATTCAATTACAACCGGTAATTCCATCCCTGGCTGTCAGGAGAGCCGCCAAGAATCGCCCTGGGGCTGCACCAATAGCCCGCCGCCAGCCACGCCCTATCCGGATTTGGTGGCCGCTAATCTGGGCTATAGATTTAGTGATCAATTAGACGATTACAGTTCACTATCAAGTGGGCTGGGCAGCCAGAGTTTGGAACGAGTCGGTATTTGGGGGGATACGTTGCAGGACGTTACCCAGGCCCGACGCGATAGACACAACAATCAGGGCCTATGGTCGCCGCAGCTTGTCGAAGTTGAACATGCGAATAAGTTGGTAACTGGCAGCCTGGGCATAAATGATTTGCATTTTAGTGATATAGCTTACTGGATTAAGCAATATCTGACGCCTGGAGGGAGCAAGGTCAGTCAGTCTGCCCAACAGATATTGTCGTCTAGATCGGCCGATTTTGATCAACTTTTTAGGTCTCTCGTAATTGCAAAAGGTAATGGAGCGAAGGTCGCCGTGACTCTTTACTACAACCCCTATGATTCGGCTGGCTATCAGTGCCAAGATCTTAAAAACTTGGCTAGCCAGCTAATCGATAGCCTAGATCAGGAGCTGTTAAGTCGTAGTCGACAGGCCGGACTAATGGCTGTAGACTTTAGGCCGACGTTTCAAGGCCATGGTGCCGGTAGCCCGCAGCCTTATGTATTTGGCAGCCAATGTAAATTAAGTTCGGCAGTAGCCGACTGGATGCCCAGTTGGTTAGGTGGCGGCGGTGGCCAGACCAACTTGGCTGCTGGTTTCGATCCGCATCCTAATAACAGTGGAACATCGGCAATGGCTCAAGCAATTCTCGGGGTGGTTAAGTCATGAAAATTACCAGAAACATAGTAATCATTTTTGCTGGTGTCGTGAGTTTGATGGCTGTAATGGCTGGTGGTTTAGCCTGGTCATTACACAGCCTTGCACCTACTAGCCGTCGTTCAGTCGGCGCTACAGCCACTAGTCTGGAGGCTATAAACAAACAGTGTCGAGATCGGATTGGGCAGGACGGATTTGGAACGGTAACTATTTCTGGAGTTGTCAGCCTGCGAAACCAAAATGGCAGGTTGTCTACAGACTGCCGTTTACAATTACTGCCTGGTGCGCAACTACGGCTTATCGATAGTCGGCTAGAAACCGGCAAATTATTGATTAGCGATCAGGCAAGCTCCGAGTTGCCCTCGTCAATACTCATCGACAGGTCGAAGTTAAGCGGAGATGGCTTTCAGGTTCGGCTGAAAGCGGCCGGCAGTAGTGCCATCGTGCAAGATAGTCAGCTGAATTTTCGGTTGTCGCTAGGTCTATCGCTAGGCGCTGGCGATCAGGATCAGCGGGCCAGCTTAGTTGTCATGGGTAGTAAATTGCAGTCTGACGAGTCGGCTAGCCAGGGCATAATCTTGGTGTCGACGGGACGAGGAACCTTTAAGAATACCCAGTTTTTGGCACCGCTCGGTGATTCGGCTTTGTTGTTGGCGCCAAAATGCCAGAGCAACCAAAACCGTGGCCCAATAACGGCCTGCGGCGGTACCTAGTTGCCGCCATAAGTGGTATAATTAGAGCATAATCTAAATGGAGTAAAAGCATGATTTTGACAGTAATTTTGGTGGTTGTGGTAGTAGTCGTGCTGGCGGTTATTGTTACTTACAACGGGCTGGTAAGGCTAAAAACTCGAACCGACGAAGCTTGGAGCGACATCACGGTTCAGCTAAAAAGGCGCTTCGACTTAATACCTAACTTGGTCAGTACGGTCAAAGGCTATGCTAAGCACGAGGCCTCGGTACTAGAAGATGTAGCCAAGGAGCGAGCCGGTACCGTCAGCGGCGGTGGCTCTGTGAAGGACGTGGCTGCTAGTGAAAACGCTATCACAGGGGCATTGAAGAGCGTTTTTGCGGTAGCCGAGAGTAATCCAGACCTAAAGGCTAATCAGAACTTTCTACAGCTACAAGACGAGTTGGTTGATACTGAGGATAAAATTCAGGCAGCGCGACGGTTTTATAACGGTTCGGCACGAGATCTGAATATCAAGATTAAGACTTTCCCGACCAATATTTATGCTAATTCTCTTGGCTTTCAGGTGCGAGACTTCTTTGAAGTTGATGCCGCCGAGGCAGCCGCCGTGGCTCAGCCAACCGAAGTAAAATTCTAGTCAGGCCGGATTTGTAGCTATGTATAGCCAAATTGCGGCCAATAAACGCAAAACTATCTATATGATGGTTATCTTCTTGTTGTTAGTCGGGGCATTGTCCTGGGTGTTTAGTCTATTTACGGTCGGCCGCAGTAGCATAACCATCTATGTCTTATTTGCTGCCGTAGTTTATGCCGCAGCTTCTTACTTCGCTTCTAGCAAGATGGCGTTAGCGATTAACCAGGCTAAGCAGATTCAAAAGGCTGATAACCCGCGGTTGTATAGGATTGTCGAGAACCTGGCTATTACCGACGGGTTGCCGATGCCCAAGGTGTACATAATGAACGATCCGGCTCCCAACGCTTTTGCGACCGGGCGCGACCCACAGCATGCCAGCGTGGCCGTGACAGCCGGATTACTAAACATCATGGAAGACGATGAGTTGCAAGGGGTTCTGGCGCACGAGATGGGTCATGTCAAAAATTATGACATACGTGTTTCGATGGCCGTTTTTGCCTTGGTGGCGGCCATTTCATTACTGGCTGATATAATTTTGCGGATGACTTGGTTTAGAGGCAACGATAACGAGTCAGAAAACAATAGTCTGTTTTTTGTCATCGGAATTGTGGCGGCCATACTAACACCCATAATTGCCATTTTGATTCAACTAGCGGTGTCGCGAAAGCGAGAGTATCTAGCTGATGCTACTGGTGCGCTGACCACCCGTTATCCGGAGGGATTGGCTAGTGCTCTGCAGAAAATCAAGCAGTCCGGAAGCGCTGTCCAGCATCAAAATACGTCGACGGCCCATCTGTACTTTGCTAATCCCCTCAAAGGAAAAAGTTTCAGTAATTTGTTTAGTACCCATCCGCCTATCGACGAGCGGATTGCGCGCTTAAAACAGATGGAAAATCACCAATAGGAGGAGTTGTGGCAGTTAAAAGTATGGCTACAAAAAAAACGTCTTTGCCTAAGGCACGGCAGCTGCTGAAACAATCGCTGTTGAGGCTTATGCGGCATTGGCCAGTTTATGTTCGGGTGACGGCGGTCTACGGCATCCTAGACTTGCTACTGGTACGTGGTCTGAACCGGAGCGTTAATCTGACCACTATCAAGGGCAGTGTAACGGCTTTGGGAGCGAATCGGATTAGTGCTTTGTTTGGAGCTCCGACTACAGCCGGTGGAGGCGATGCCGGCAACCTTTACCAGTCAATTCTGTTAATTATAGCCAGTCTGGCAATCATTTGGTGCCTACGGCAGTTAAGTCCGCGGCGGCCGCTGGCCGGCAAGCCCAAAAAGAAGCCAGCTAAGGCCACGGCCGAAACAGCTGATTTGGCGCCCGGTGTGGTGACCAAGCAGGCTTATTACCGCAGTACCTATGCTTTGGTGCCATTTGTGCTCCTGCTTCTACTGATGAGCATTCAGTTTCTACCGATGCTTATTAGCGGCGCCGTTTACAGCACGGTTGTAAGCCGTGGACTGGCCAATGGTGTCATCGAAA
>JBDTKG010000004.1:0-1521 GCA_039935435.1 Saccharimonadales bacterium (SeqCode)
GCTAAAGAAGCTTTAGCTGACCAGTACGCTAAGAAGCACCTCGATAATTGGCCACTAAATTGGCGCGCTTGGGGTTCTTGGTTCAGCTGGGGTAGCCCAGTTGGTCTGGGTCTGTTCTTAATCTCTGTGGCGACTACGCTGTGGATTTTAAGCCAGGCTTTTGGCTGGAAGTAACACTTCCTGGTCGGTAAACAGCACCATCTACTTGGGTGGTGCTGTTTTGCACATAACCGGATTGGATGGCTGTAGTGGTACTATTGGCTACTGTGAATTGTTCATCATTCTAAGCATCTTGGGGCCGCCGGTTCGTAAGAATCGCCACACAAGTGCTGTGGCAAGTAATAGGAATATAATATTTAATACTGTTGTGTAGTTGAATGATATGCTCGGGCCGAGCACGGTGGCATTACGAACCGTTGGGGTAAGGTGTAGCAGCCAAAAAATCAATTCTACGAGGTATCCGGCGGCGGCCATGGCAGCATAGAAGGTTACAAACAGAAAGGACGCCATTTTGAATCCGTAGTACTTTTTGTAGATTCGCAGTATTGGGAAGACGATCAAGTCGGCAAAGATGAAGGCTACGACGCCGCCAAAACTAATGCCTCCGTTCCAAAGAACGGCAGCTAATGGAACGTTGCCAACACTACAAACAAACGAAGCCACGGCAATTAGCGGGCCAATTAGTGGTCCCCAAACAGCCGATAGTAGGGGGTGTGTGGTAAAAAATAGTTTTTCAAAGAACGAAGTTGGTACCCAAGCAGCTACGGCTCCGGCGATGAGCAGGCCCAGCGCGATGTCGAACCAGACACTAGCCCAATCCATAACGAAAAAGTGGCTGGTTGCCGTCCTGCCTTCTGGTGAGGCTAGCTTGCCAAAGAGGGACCGGTTGCTCTCTACAGCCATGTCGTCCATCATGGCGTGGCCTTCCATTTTACCCTGCAAACCTTTCTGGGCCTGTTTGGTAGCGACGGCAATCATCTTAGGCGTAAGGTAGCGCCTAAACAGCACTGCAAGCACTACTATCATAATTGGGCCGCCGGTAAACTCGGCAGCTGTAAACTGCCAACCTAAAAGTACCGCTAAAATAACGCCTAGTTCTATAACCATGTTGGTGCTGGCTATCTCAAAGGCCATCGCGGCCGTAAAATTAGCACCCTTTTTGACTAACGACCGGGCTAGGGCAACAGCCGCGTAGGAACAAGAAGAAGAGGCTGCCCCCAGAGCCGTTGCCACCGCCAGGGTTTTGGGCTTGTCGTCTGGAAGCAGCTTGCTCATCTGCCGTTTGCTGACCACTGCCTGAATGGCCCCCGACAAGGCAAAGCCAAGAATCAAGGGCCACAGTATCTCCCAGCCCATAGCAAAGGCCATCGATAAGGCGTGGATCAGAAACATAGCAACCAAGTAATCATCTATCTAGTATAGGCCTAATAACAAAACAGAGGTAATTACCCTTTTTTGAGTTTAATCGCGTTAGAAGGGTACCGTAGGTACTATCGCAACTATTTTACAAACCAAATCAGC
>JBDTKG010000005.1:0-3142 GCA_039935435.1 Saccharimonadales bacterium (SeqCode)
GAAGGCCTGGGCAATGATCGGCAGAATAGCCAGCACACCGAGGCTGACAGCCCCAAAGAAGGTCAATCGATTCACCATCTTGCCAAGATATTTCTCGGTTTGCTTACCAGACCTAACGCCCTCGATAAAACCACCTTGTTTTTGCAAATTTTCGGCAATTTCTTTAGAATCGAAAGTAATACTGGTGTAGAAAAACGTAAACACGAAAACCAATAAAAAGTACGTTAGAGGGTAAATGAAAGGCTTAAAGCCGCCAGCCGCAAAAGTTGTCGGCGATGGCGTTTGAAACCAACTAACCATATTGGCGCCGAAATGCTGCATGGCTAAACTAGAGTTACTGGTTAAGATCTGGCCCAAAAAGCTGGGCACACTCAAGAAAGCTACGGCAAAAATAATCGGAATAACACCGGCTGTGATCATTTTGACAGGCAAGATGGTAGAGACGCCGCCGTAGGTGCGGTTACCCTGGATACGTTTGGCATAATGCACCTTGACGTTACGGGCCGCCTCATTAAGCAGCACCACCGCCACCGTTACCAGTACAATTGCCGCTAACGCCAGAAATCCATACCAAACAGCTTCATTGTTAAGCGGCAGACTGCGGCTACCTATATGCCAACGGGCGGTACTACTGGCCACAGCACTACTCGCCAATTCGGCAATAGTTTGCGGTAAACGGCTAACAATGCCAACGGTAATGACCAGCGAAATACCGTTGCCGACACTCTGTTCGGTAATAAGCTCACCAAGCCACATAAGCAACATCGAAGCCCCAGTTAGAGCGGTTATCATCAAAACCCATTGGGCAGCCGAAGTGTGCGCCGTAATGTCGATTCCACCGATGCTGGCCGCCGATTGGCGGACTAAGTAAATAGCGCCGACTGACTGAATTATAGCCAGTGGCAAGGTTAAGATACGAGTGTACTGGTTAATCCGCTTGCGGCCGTACTCGCCTTCGTTATTCATGGCATCGAGCTGCGGTATAGCTTTAGTTAGCAACTGCATGATAATGGATGCGTTGATGTATGGCCCTAGGCCGATCAGCATGATAGAAAAATTGGCTAGGGCTCCACCAGAAAGCACGTCGATAAAGCCCAGTAGAGACGATGTCTTGCTGGATGTATATATTGTCTGAAGTACTTGTTTTAATGTGGCAGGGTCGCTTAAAGGAATGGGAATATGGGCCAGAATACGGAAAACTAGCAACATGCCCAACACAGCAAGTAGCCGATTGCGCATATCACTATCTTTAAGTGACTTCCAGATTACCTTCCAGTTCATTGACTCTTCACCCTCACTTTGTTTGTAAAACTGTTTTGTAGTATACAGCAACTTGGCTGCTAGTCGGCCTAAGTTAAGGCTAGCTTAATCTTTTTTGCTGGCTGTCTTTGCGGGACGGCCTAAACGCTCAGTAACAACAAAGCTGCCACCAGCTTTCTGCACCATAGCAATGGCGCTAGCGCTGGCGCCTGGCAACTTAACAGTTACCTTCTTGGACAGCTCACCGTTTGTAAGTAGCTTGACGGCTACGTAAGGGCTACTAATAAGACCGGCATCAGCTAAAACTTGGCTATCAACTGTCTTTCCTGCAAATGCTTCTAGTTGTGACGTGTAAATTGTCTCGGCAGGGGTTCGGATGGACCGAAAACCACGCAACTTAGGAAGACGCTGCATCAATGGTGTTTGACCACCTTCGAATCCAGGTCGGACGCCACCACCAGTACGAGCGTTCTGACCTTTAGTTCCACGACCGGCAGTTTTGCCGCCACCAGCCGCAATGCCTCGGCCAACGCGCTTAGCGTTTTTATGGCTGGTGATATTTAATTCGTTGTACTTCATACTATTGCCTCAGCTTTAACTGCTTTTTTGGCTTCTGCTTTTGGAGCAGGCTTGTCGGCCGACTTGGAGCCACTCTTGGTGACCCATTTGGAAGCTGGTGCAATACTCTGCAAAGCCGCCAATGTGGCGTAAGCAGTGTTGATCTTGTTGGTAGAGCCAAGTGATTTAGACAAAACGTTACGGACACCCGCTACCTCTAGGATAGTTCGGACGACTCCGCCTGCGATCAGGCCGGTACCAGCACTGGCTGGCAAAAGCAGTATTCGCGCACCAGACACTTTGGCTTCGGCTTCGTGAGGCAGCGTCTCTTTGTAGGTGTGAATCGTTACCAAGTTCTTTTTGGCTACTTCTACGGCTTTGGTAACAGCGGCTGTAACGTCAGCGCCTTTAGCAGTGCCAATTCCAACCCGGTTCTTGTGGTCGCCGATGACCACTAGGGCTCGGAAACGGAAACGTCGCCCACCCTTAACAACGCGGGCCACGCGGTCGATGTGAACAACGCGCTCATCAAATTCTTTTTCTTCGCGGGGCATGTCGCGGTTATTGCGGCGTTGTTGGTTATCTTGTGGCATCTTAGAACTCCAATCCATTCTGGCGAGCAGCGTCGGCTAATGCCTTAAGGCGACCATGGTACTGACGACCACTACGGTCGAAAGCCACTTTCTTAATCTTTTTGGCATTGGCTTTTTTAGCGATATCAGTACCAACCCAAATAGCTTGTTCGGTCATTGTTCCCTTAACTAGTTTATTACCAACTGTAGTAGAAGCGGCCAGAGTTACAGATTTGGTGTCGTCGATAATCTGGGCCGAGACATGCAGATTACTAATAAAGATAGTTAAACGAGGGCGCTCGGTAGTACCGCTAACCACGGCGCGAACGCGCTGCTTACGTAATTTGCGATTAAGTAACTTATGTTTGAGTTGATCCATTATTTGTCCTTACCTGACTTGCCAGACTTGCGGATAATCCGTTCGCCAACATATTTAATACCTTTGCCCTTGTAAGGCTCTGGCTTCTTAAGAGCTCGAATTTCGGCGGCGATCTGTCCAACCCGTTGCTTATTGATACCACTGACGGTTATAATATTCTGCTCGACACTGACTTTTACGTCGGCTGGTATTTTGTACACAACTTCGTGAGAGAAACCTAAGTTCATCTTAAGATCAGTGCCGCTAACAGCTTGCCTAAAACCAACGCCGTTAACTTCTAGCTGCTTACTAAAGCCAGTGGTGACACCAACAACCATGTTGTTAATCAGCGTTCGCATTAAACCGTGCTTTGAGCGGTGACGAGCCCGTCCAC
>JBDTKG010000006.1:0-6758 GCA_039935435.1 Saccharimonadales bacterium (SeqCode)
CATGGCCACTTGGCGGGGGACAACAATATCTTTATCGCGCTTTGCGCCCACAATATCCTCAATCGATATCTGGAAGTGCTTGGCTGTCCGCTCCACGATCTGTTTGGCGCTAATATGACGCGGTCGGGGCTTGGCGGTACCTAGAAGGCCGGTGGCAATTGCCAGGTCGGGCTCCAGGCTGCGCATTTCGCAGAAGGCTAATACCCGGTTGAGCTCACTCTCTAGGTCGCGGATGTTGGTTTGAATGCGAGTCGACAAGAAGTCTATCAAATCTTCGGGCAAATTTAGCTCGTGAGCAGCAGCTTTGGTTTTAATAATAGCGCAGCGGGTTTCGTAGTCTGGGGTTTGCATGTCGATGGCCATGCCCCAGGTTAAGCGGGAGCGCAGTCGATCCTCAAGGGTTGGAATGTCTTTAGGCTGCTTGTCGCTACTAATAACAATCTGTTTATTGCCTTGGTAGAGGGCATTAAAGGTGTGAAAAAATTCTTCCTGGACCTTTTCTTTACCCTCGAAGAACTGGATGTCATCCATAATTAGGACGTCGGCACTCCGATAGTAGGTGGCGAACTCGGTATTCTTTTTGAAACGCAAGGCATCTACGAATTCTTGGACAAATTGCTCGGTCGAGGCGTAAACGATATTGGCCTGTGGATTTCGTTGGCGAACGGTGTTGCCAACGGCTTGGACTAGGTGAGTTTTGCCAATTCCAACGCCGCCGTACAAGAAAAGTGGGTTGTATTTGGTACCGGGCATTTGGGCGATGCCTTGGCAGGCGGCATAGGCCAGCTCGTTGCCAGCGCCAACTACGAAGTTATCAAAGGTATAGCGGTCATTTAGGCCGGGCCGGTAAGCGTGGGCAATACTGCTTTTATGGCCGTTGCCATCGGGGCGACGTCCCGCAAAGGAGCTAGTTTGGGCGCCACTGGGGCGATGACTATCGACCACTACCATATCTTCCTGTTGCCGGTTCTTTTTGGGCGCCAAGCTGGAGTAAATCTTAAATTCGATTTTAGCTTCTTTGTAACCGTTCTTGGCCAAGGTCTGCTGGATCATGTCGTGATATTTAGATTCCATCTGCTGCTTAAAGAAAATGTTTTGGACGCCGATAACAACTAGTTCGGGGCTAACTTTTAAAAGGCGGGTTGTTTTAAACCAAGTAATAAATTTGCCATGCGAAACAGAGAGTTCAATCTCTCCTAAAACTGTCTGCCATAAGTCAGCTTCTTTCACTAACACCTTTGCTCCCCTTAAGTCTTTTAGCGCTATTACTATCTCAGCTCGGCCCCAATTGTCGCTGAAAATAAGCAATACTGCCCTCAACTATACTAAGTTTTCCACAAGTCGGGAAGTGATAGTTTTTACATCAAGGCTAAAAAGGGCCTAAATTGACCTGACCGAGGCAAAGTTATGCACACGACATTACGACCCCTGTTAAAGTGTGGACAAATCTAAGCTATCAGTGGATAACCCCTGAGATTTAGTGGGTTAAATATTGTGAATTTTACGATTTAGAAGCTGGCCTGACTTAACAGGTGTGGTACACTGTTAGGAATAAATCAGCCCAATCTACCGGGACAAAGACAGGATAAGGATAATGCCCAAGCGAACCTACCAACCAAAGAAACGCCACCGCTCCAAAGAGCACGGTTTTTTTAAGCGAATGTCCAGCAAAGCTGGTCAACAAGTACTAAGGCGCCGCAGGCTCAAGGGCCGCCAGCGCTTAACACACTAGATTAAGCCTGGTCACGTCAAACTGAGCCGGAGGCAATTATGATTGGGCGCGCCTATCGTTTCCATGGTCACAACAGTCTAAAGTTTGTCTATCAGCACGGCCAGACCGTCCGCGGACCGCTGATGAGCTTGCGGTATAGCCGGAATGAAAAACGACAAAATTATCGTTTGGCGGTGGTGGTGAGCAAAAAAGTTGCTAAATCGGCCGTCGACCGCAACCGAATTAGGCGCCGTTTATATGAGGTGATTCGCCTGCAACCAGGTATCGATTGTTACGATCTGGTTTTGACTATCTTTAATGCCGACGTAGCGCGGTTGCCAGCAAAAGAGCTGGACCTAAAGGTTGCCGATCTACTGGGGCGAGCGCATGTTATTATTAAGTCTTAAGGAGTGCTATGTTTAACACTATAATTGTCCAGCCCATCCTCAATCTGTTGATTTTTATCTATGCTTTATTGCCGGGTCATGACTTCGGTATAGCTATTATTATCTTTACCTTAATTGTGCGTATTTTACTGTGGCCAATTATTAAAAAGCAGCTTTATCACACCAAAAAGCTACGTGAGCTGCAACCAGAAATTAAGAAGATCAAGGCTGCCGCAAAGGGCGACCGCCAAAAAGAGTCCAAAATGACCATGGAGCTTTACAAAGAGCGCCAAGTCAGCCCCTTTGCCACCATTGGCCTGACTCTGCTACAGTTCCCGATTCTGATTGGTCTTTACATTGGCCTGGAGCACCTGATTCGTGATCCGCACCAGCTGATGACGGCCACTTATCCCTTTGTGCGCAATTTACCCTGGATTCAGACTCTGGGACACAACATTAGCTTGTTCCAGCCGAACTTTTTACACATAGTTGATCTTAACAAAGCCGTTATTGGCACCACCGGCGTCTGGTATTTGCCGGCCTTAGTGTTGGCTTTCCTAAGCGCCGCGGCCCAGTATTTCCAGGGTAAGCAGTTGATGCCTACATCGGCTGATGGCCGTGGTTTGCGGCAGATTCTGCGCGACGCCTCGTCTGGTAAAAAAGCTGATTCGGGCGAGATGCAGGCTGCCACCGGCAAATTTACTACCCTGTTAATTCCCTTTTTCGTATTCTTTATTACCCTGCGCTTGGCGTCGGCCTTAACGCTGTATTGGTTTGTGAGCGGAGCCATTGCTTACTGGCAACAGGCCCGAGTGCTGAACGCCGACGAAGAAGCCATGGAGAAGATTGGCGATGCGCCAGCCCCCGCCAAAGCTTCCGGCAAGACTTCGGGTAAGCCCGCCAAGGTGATTGAGGGCGAAATTGTGGCAACGCCCGCCAAGCCTAGCAAATCAGCCTCGGCCAACAAGGCTAAGAAGCGCTCCAAAAAGAAGGGCCGCCGATAATGGAAGAGTCGATTCGCTTTGCCAAAAAATATCTCGAAGATTTGCTGTCTTTCTTTGGTCTGAACGTAGACATTCAGGCCTCCAACAGCGACGACGAGTTAATTGAGCTACACGTACCGTCGACTCATCTTAACGGCTTCTTAATTGGGCAGCGCGGAGACACAATGCGGGCCCTGCAGTTTATGGTTAGTAGCGCCCTTCGTAACGGTGGCTACGAAGTCTCGCGGACTAACGTTGATGTGGCCGATTACAAGAAAAACCGGGCCGATCGCGTGGCCGCCGAGGCTGCCGAATGGATTAAGCAGGTAATGTCGTCGGGCGAGCCAATGGAGTTGGCACCGATGAACGCCGCCGATCGCCGGACTGTCCACAAATTAGCGGCCGAGTCAGGATTAGTGTCGGAGTCAGCCGGCGATGGCCGCGACCGGCACATTGTTTTGAAGCCCCAGAGCGCCTAGACCATTAAATAGTCGTTAAACTTAAGAATAATTTAATATCTGGCGAGTACATTAAGGACTAACCCAATCCGTTGGGCCAGTCCCGGGGAGCGCTAGCTCTGTGGCAGGTGTTCAGTCGACTAGTGGCATGGTCCGTTCTGCCTGCGCAAGGTCTATAAGCGTATGTACCCCAAAACACCCCTCCCCGGGCGCCTCTTAGTGTTAAACCACGAGCGATATCTTAATCTAATGAAAGGTTGTAAAATATGGATATGAAATATAGTCTCAAGTATAAGATGGCGTCTTTTGCCCGTTCCAAAGGATACGACTTTAAGGAGTCGTCGCGCCCCGAAGTTATTGCTATGCAGAAAGACATAAACTCTCTTAAGAATAAGAATGTCGATTTTGCAATCGAAACCTATCCTGACGGATCGTGGTCTGCAAAAGCTACAAATATTAAGGGGATGCTTACCGGCAGTCGGAAACAAGACGAGATAAACGAATTGATTAAAGATGCTATATTTACGCATTATGGTATACCCGCTCGATACGCCAACGATAGACTGCTAAAAAATACTGGTGAGTCTGTTTTGGCCGAGCGACAAGTTCACGTGACGACTTAGGCTAACCATTATGGTAGGTCTAACTAACATGACCCAAAAGAAGTGGGTCAAAGCCTGTAAGAGGCTCGGTTTAATTGTGGATAAGAAAAAGGGCAAAGGCAGTCATTACAGGATAATTAATCCGGCTAGTGGTAGGCCGCAAACGCTGCCGGCTGATTGCCATAAGTTTATAAGCATAGAGATCTATAAAAGTCTCTTGGAGTGGGGCTTTACTGAAGAGGAGATAGATAAGGCCATCAAGTAATTTAGTCCCGGAGGGCTTTGGCGAAGACGTCTAAGGTCTGCTGGGCAGTGCGCTGCCAGCTGTAACTGGCAACGATGTGGCGGCCGCTGGCGACTAGCTGGGCGGCTAAATGGGGGTCGCTTAGCAGCTGATCTATCTTGTCGGCCATGTCGGCACTGCTGAGCGGGTCAAAGTAGAGGGCAGCGTCTTGGAGGACTTCGGGCAGGCAAGTGGCGTTACTGCTGACCACAGGCGTGTTGTAGTGCATGGCCTCGAGCGGTGGTAAGCCAAAGCCTTCGCTGAGGGATGGGAAGACGTAGGCTGTAGCGTGCTCATAAAGCCATCGTAGTTGGGCATCTGGTACAAAGCCAGCAAAGATGATCCGTTTAGCAGCAGGGGTAGTCTGAGCGTAAGTGCGCAGCTTCTGGTACAGAACGTCCGTTTTGCCGACAAAAATAAGCTGAAGGTCGGGGCGGTCTAGTAGATTGAAGGCGTCAACTAAGCGATTGAGGTTTTTATGAGACAGTGGCCGGCCAACGTACATTATGAACTGCTTGCCTTTGGCGGGGTCGTAGGCTTGGGTGGCTATGGTCAACTTGTCGGCTGAGTCATAAATAGCGGTAATTTTAGATAGGTTAACATGGGCGTAAGCGGCGACATCCTGACGAACGAATTGGCTGGGGGTTATAATCTGAACCGACTTGTGGGCAACTATCCAAATAACACATCGGTAGACGAGCTGTTTAAAGGTAAAAATAAGTCGGTTTTTGGAGAGGTTGCGGAAACGGGCCGTAGTCAGATCGAGTATGGCCGTTACCACCGGGCCTCTGTACAGTATTGGTTGCTGGGTCATGGGAACGAACAGCAAATCGGGCTTGAGGCTTTTAAATTGCTGCAGCAGTTTGGTTTGCTCGGCAAAGGTGAATTCCTTAACGTTGGATTCGATAATCTCAAAATCGGGAGCAACTTGTTTGAAGAAGTCCAGACGATGAGGCTTGGCTAAAATCACAAATTGGTAATTAGGCCGGAGTTGGTAGATATGCTCGACCAGCTTGTCGACATAGCGCCCAGTGGTAGTGCCCGATTCACGGGCGTCGATGACAATTCGTTTCAGCTGTCGATTACTCTGGGAGCTCATTTGCCAGCCTCAATATGGCGTGGCTTGGGCGGCCGGGCACGATATAGCAGATCGTCAATATATTGAACACTAACTTTACGGCTTGATTGGGTGCGACGCCGCATACGGATCGTTTGAGGCAATAGGCTTAAGGCTCGTAAATTACCTTTTAGGTATGTCCAAAGATGGCCTCTAAGCGTGCTGGTGGCTAGCCAGCGAAACCACTGATACCAAAAAAGTGGCAGGTATTTGAAAAACAGCGCAGCGGGCATATCACGCGCATAGAGCAAAGAAAAATTCTTACTGGAGTGATACAAGCTAAAAGTGCCCAGATGGCTGCTGGTGGCACCAACGTGATGATAGGCCAAGGCTTTTGGCTCAAAACGGACTGTCCAGCCAGCTAACTGGGCTCGAAAGCTAATATCTACGTCTTCAAAGTAGGCAAAAAAGTCTTGGTCGAACAAGCCAATTTCTCGCAGCATATCACAGCGGTAAAGGCTGGCGCCGCCAGTGGCACCGAAGACCACTGTTTGGGCATCGTACTGGCCTTTATCTAGCTGGTTACGACCACGCGGCAAAGGCAAGCCGTAAATACTGTAAAAGTCACCGGTACTGTCCAGGTGTTTCTTGTCCAAACGCATAAATTTGCCAGTAATAATGCCAGCTTTGGGATGCTTTTGGGCAGTTTGGACTAGTTCTTGGAGCCAATCTGGGGCGGCAACAGCATCGTTATTAAACAAGGCCACATAGTCGGCACCTTCGTCCAATGCTAGCTGCAACCCTGGATTGACACCGCCGGTGAAGCCATAGTTGCGGTCATTTTGTATCGAGACTACCGTGGGGTAGTTCGTGGTGAGAAATTTAGTAGAGCCATCTGTGGATCCGTTATCTATCACGATTACCTCAACGGGGTGGCTCTGGGCTAGCAAGCTGTCCAGGCACTGGCCTAGTAAGTCCTTGCCATTCCAGTTAGGAATAACGCAATAAATCAGAGGCTGATTAGATTTGGATACAATGTTTCTCATATGCTCCCCTTTATTCTATAATGAATGGACGTACAAAACCTATGAAACATATTTTTTCTAAACGAAACCGCGCCTTACTGGCCGAATTAGTCAGAACCGATTTTAAGATAAGATACCAAAATTCAGTTTTGGGGTACTCTTGGTCTCTGCTACGTCCATTATTTATGTTCGTAATCCTATATGTAGTATTTGTGAAGTTCTTGAAAGTCGGTGGACATATCCCGCACTATCC
>JBDTKG010000007.1:0-6423 GCA_039935435.1 Saccharimonadales bacterium (SeqCode)
CAGCTAGTCGACGATATCAGCCAACACTATATTGAGCTGTACCAGCAGTTGACTGGATTGACGTTTGAAAAATCAATATCATCGGAGGACCTAGCCGCCAGGGCACAGGCCAACACTATTAAAGCGCTGGAGGATCTGCAATGAGCCAACCCTTAAAGCCCATCAACCTGCCGGAGCCTAGCCAGCAGCGCAGCTACAGCTCACTCGACCCGCTAGACAGCCGTTATTATGACGCCGAGATCGCCAAATATTTGTCGGAACGGAGCCGGATTGCCTATCAAGCCTACGTCGAATCGGCTTTAGCCCAAACGCTGGCCCAATATAATATCTGCAGCCAGACTATTGCTGACCAAATCTCGGCTGCTGCTGGGCAAGTCGACGTAGAGTCCGTGTATGAAGAAGAACAAACCACTCGTCACGACATCAAGGCACTGGTTAATTGCATCAAGGCTAAGCTACCGGAGGAGGCCCAACCCTTCGTCCATTTTGGAGCCACTAGCTACGACATAATTGCCACTGCTAACAGTCTGCAAATGCGCGGCGTCTGCCAGCAAGTAGTACTGCCTCGGCTCAAAGAATTACTCAAAACTCTGGCTGACCTAGCTAACAAATACGCCGATACCACTCAAATTGGTCGTACCCACGGCCAACACGCCGTGCCAGTTACCTTTGGTTTTGCGATTGCCGAATACCTCAGTCGCCTGGGCACCTCCACCCTGGCCATTCATGCTCTAAGCCAAGAACTGACCGGCAAGTTTTCGGGAGCTGTTGGTGCCTATAATGCTTTATCAATTTTCATAGACGATCCGATTCAGTTCGAAACCGATTTGTTAGCCAAAGTAGGTTTGCAACCGGCTAACTACTCAACGCAGATAATCCCTGCCGAAGGTATGGTGCGCTTAATTGACGAAATGGCCATCGCCGCTGGCATTATGGCAAACTTGGGGCACGACATGCGTCACCTCCAACGCACCGAAATTGGTGAAGTCCGGGAGCGCTTCGAAGCCGGCCAAACCGGCTCCAGCACCATGGCGCACAAACGAAACCCTTGGAACTTCGAAAACGTAGTTAGTATGTCTAAGCAAGTTATTGCCCAAACCGTCAACGCCAATCTCAACTTGAGTAGCGAACACCAACGCGACCTAACCGATTCGGCTTCTAGCCGCTTTTATGCCCTTGTACCGGCCAGCTTGGCCAGTATGACTAAACGCCTAAACAACATAATGAGCAAGCTCGAGGTAGATGCCGTTGCTATGCAAAACAACTTAGCCTTAACTGGTGGCGCCATTGCTGCCGAACCACTGTATCTATTATTCGAAAAATACGGCCACACCCAAGCCCACGAAAAAGCCAAAGCCTTAGCCCATGCTGCCGGTGACCACAACAAAACTTTAATCGAAATTATTAAAAACGACGCCGAGGCTGCCACTTATTGGCAAAAATTTAGTGACCGCGAAAAGCAGATTATCGAAGATCCGGCCCAACATTACAGCGGTTTGGCGGCCAAAAAAGCCAAACTACTAGTTAAACAGTGGTCCAAACAACTCGAACTATGAAGATCTTGTTCGCAACCCGCAATTACCCGCCTAGCGTTGGCGGCTTACAGAACGCTGCCTTTCAACTGCACAAAGCACTGGCTCAACAACAGGATGTTAGATTAGTTAAATGGGGTGGACGCAGTAAAGTTTGGTTGCCATTTATTTTGCCATATTTGTTGGTTAGGACCACCTGGCAGGCCTGGTTTTGGCAGCCCGACGTCATTTTTTTGCAAGACGGCGTTATGGCGGCTACTATGGCCTTGCCCCTCAAGTTACTAACCCGCAAACCGATTGCCTTAACTATTCATGGCCTTGATGTCACCTACAAAATGAGCTTATATCAGCGGCTGCTCAAAGTCGGCTTGCAACACGTCGACCAAGTTATGGCCGACAGTAGTTGGACCAAACATGAAATTTTGCAGCGTTACCCTCAGACACCTGTAAAAGTTATTAAGTTTGGCGTTGCTGACGACTTTTATCTGCCCAAGGCCAAACCGGCCAAGGCTACCATGTTACTTACCACTGGTCGCCTGGTACAACGCAAGGGCGTAGCCTGGTTCGTCGACCAAGTGCTGCCAGCTCTGGTCAAACAACAACCTGGTTTGCAATATGTGGTTATTGGCGATGGACCGATGCAGCCAGTAATTGTCGCCAAGATTCAAAAACACCATCTGCAAAACAATGTGCAGCTACTGGGTAGACTCAGCAATCAGCAGCGAAACAGTTACTACAATCAGGCCAATTTGTTTATCATGCCTAACATCCCCGTCAAGGGCGACGGCGAAGGTTTTGGCTTAGTAGCACTAGAAGCGGCTTCCTGCGGCACGCCGGTTGTCGGGGCCGACTTAGAAGGCATCAAAGGCGCCGTTCAAGACAAGAAGATTGGCTGGCTGCTAGAGCCAATGAATGCAGAATTATTTGCCAGAACCATTTTGCAGCAGCTCACCAAGCCGACGCTGCAGCGCCAGGCAGTACGGCAATACGTGCTCCAAAACTGCCTTTGGGATAGCGTCGCCAAGCACTATGGCCAAGCCCTCAGCCAACTGTCAGCAAATTCGTGATACAATGTCACATATAGTATGAGTTGTCCAGAATGAAGTTAGTCGTCCAAATACCCTGCCTTAATGAAGCCAAGACATTGCCTTTGGTTTTAAAGTCTATCCCCAAAAAAATTACTGGCATCGATAGTATCGAAATCTTAATTATCGACGACGGTTCGACGGACGACACCATCAAGGTAGCCCAGCAGTTGGGCGTCAAACATTTTGTTCGTCACACCCGCAACATCGGCCTCGGTTGGTCTTTCCGCGATGGCGTTATGAGGTCCCTGGAGCTAGGCGCTGACATTGTTGTTAACACCGATGGCGATAATCAATACCCCCAAAAATCTATACCGGAGCTGATTGCGCCAATTCTAAACGGCCAGGCAGATATCGTGGTTGCCGATCGCCAAGTTAGCAAAATACCCCACTTCTCAACAGGCAAGAAAATCTTGCAAAAGTTAGGCAGCCGAGTAGTCAATATCGCCGCCGGCACCAATATTCCCGATGCGCCCAGCGGCTTTCGGGCTTACTCCCGCCAGGCGTTGCTTAAGCTCAACACCACGGCCCGGTTTAGCTACACTATGGAGAGCCTCATCCAGGCCGGAAGCAAAGGTCTGGCCATTACTAGCGTGCCAATTACTACCAATCCAAAGACCCGCGAATCTCGTCTTTTCAATTCTAATTTAGAACATATCGTCAAGTCAGGGGTCATAATACTGCGCTCTTATATTATGTATCGTCCTTACGTATTATTCGCCAGCTTAGGTAGCCTGCTATTTGTGGGCGGCATTATTCCCTTCGCTCGTTTTGGTTGGTTTTTTTACGAAGGGGCCCGTGGCCAACACATTCAATCGTTAGTTATAGGCAGCACTCTACTATTCGGTTCACTACTTTGCTTTGCACTAGGCGTCATTGCCGATTTAATTAGGATCAACCGCAGCTTGCTAGATGATCAGCTAGAAATTACTAAGCGAACCCATCTGGCGACGCATAAACTGCGGCGGCCTACGAACCAACCACAAAAGTCTTAAGCACTTTTTGGGCATCGTGATTGACTCGTTGAACCGTTGAATTGGACCAATACCAATCGTTATTGCTACGGATAATAAAGACCGACGAACCACCTCCCTGCAACAATAAGATTGCAATCGTCAGCCAGGCCAGACCAGCTTTTGCACTGGGCCATCGGCGCAGCGCCTGGGCAAAAGTTAAACCGATCACTAAGTACAGCACTAAAAGTACCGGCACAAGATAGCGGCCCTGAATGGCCACAGCATAGCCATTATGCTGAAAAGCCGTGTACTCCTGGAACCACAGAACACCTACATATGTCAGTGAGGTTAAGACCAAAAAAGTTAAACGATACTGCTGGCGTATACGTTTTTGGTAAACAATCAAAAGTGTGCCACCGAGACCTGCAATTACATTAGCCATAATCATCGGCAGCGGTAACGATTCGCCCAGTTTAAAGTGCGACTGTTCGCCGTTTAACGTAAAAAATAAACTATACTTCATAATTGGAACCCAGTCGTGCCAAATAAAACTTATAGGATTTGGGGTATATTGAAAATCAAGATCGCCAGCTAATAAGTCTCGGTGTGACTCATAATCTCGCTTAAACGGACCATACTGCAGACAATCCTCTAAACTACTGATCTTTCCGCAACGAGCCACAGGCGTATGATAGTTCACCAGATTATAACCATAAGATTGGCCAAACAGGCCCAGACTAAGCAACAGTATAGCCGGAACAATCATTTTGCTGGCTATCGGCAGCTCTGTAAAACTCTGTAGACTTCGCTGCCAAATCTTAGCCAGCCCATGACTACGGATTTGTAAAAGCAATAGTACCGCAACAAAAATCCCAATTGCTAAAAATATTGGCAGAAAGGCATACATAACTAGGCTAGAAAAAATACAAACAATAATTAGCCACATTGTCATTCGAATATTTAGTCGATGCTCTTTGCGTAGCCCGTCTATGACCTTAAGGCCAAGTAAAAAAGTCAAACCAGTCAGTGGGAATAGCATGTTATCGTAGTTTATCTGGGCCGCCAAAAATGGTACCATTGGCGTTAATACAAATAGGGCTAGTACAACATGAACCATCGCCTTGCTAGCCTTTGTTTTGAGAAGTAGTCTTCGGAAGATGACCAGCCCGACACCGAACATAGCGATACTAATAAAGCGTATTACCAAAACTTGCGATGGTACGGTGTGCAAAAGCGGTTGTACCCAGCGCAACGGAAAGCTAAGCAAGAAGCGATACATGTAGGAAGTATCGTGAGTTAACGGGCCGAGGGCATAACTACCCGGCGGCTGACTCGACCAAAAAGGCAGCAAGCGGTGATACTGCGCATATAGCTGCATGATGCCGAAGTGAGTATTTTCGTCGTAAGCCATCGAATAGATGCCAGATAAGGCAATCCAGGCCGATTCCAGTACGAAAAATATCAGGACTGCATAAAAGAAGCGATTGGACTGCAGGATTCCTATACTGCGGTCATAAAACTTATTGGCAGCCTTTTTTAATCGCTTCAAACGGCCTCCGGGCGGTTATCAATTTATTATGGTCAGCATATTAGGCTAGCCTGAGAATTGTCTGATGCAGCGTAGTTTTTAGGCCACCTATCTACTGCCTAAATTATAACATGCAGCTTGCCTTGCTCGCCTGCCGCTAGTCGCTTGGTTCATCAAGCTTAGACCACTTTAGCCTGATAGTCTAGACAAAAAGCCAGCAGACCGGATTACTCCGGCCTGCCAGATAGCTGCTCGTTTTTGCTTTTATTGTTGGGCGACTAGTACGCTGCCGTTGGCGTTCTGGCTGTTGTCGGTGCTAGTAACTGGGTTGTTAGAACCAGTAACGCTGTTGTCGGTGTTGCCGCTGTCGCTAGTGCTGGTGTTGCCGTTGTTGTTGGCGGTGTTGCCAGACAGCAAGTTGTTGTTAGACAACAGAGTGGTAGTCACAGTTGTGTCGGTGTTAACGTTGTTAGTAGTAGTCTTACTATTGTCAACGTTCTTGGTGTTGCCTAGGTTGTTACCATCGAACGAGTGATTAACACTGTTGTCGGTGTTGCCGCTGTCGCGGTTAAAGCTGTCGTCGATCTTAACGTTGGTGTTACGAATGTTTACGTTCTTGCTATAGCTGTTGCTAGTGGTGTTAGTCGTGTTGCTGGTATTAGTGTTATTGAACGAATTAACGTAAGAAGCTGGGTTGCTCCAGGGGTTAGCTGGCAATGTGCTGCTGGCGCTGGCCGAGGCAGCTGGTGTACTAGTAGTTGAGGCAGCTGGTGCGGCGCAAGTACCAGGAACAGTCGAGCCAGTAATGCTCTGCTGAGTGCTGGTGTTGCTGGTCTTAGCCATGGCGTCGGCCACTTGGCTGCGGACGATTGATGATACAAAGATTGCCGAAAAAGTGACGGCTGATACGATTGTCACAAAAAGGACAATGGCGGTTGTTATAATTTGGTTTTTGTATTGTTCAGCGCTAGTTTCGTTAGAAAACATAGTAAGAACTCCCCTAAGTTATTTGATAGAGCCGGTACCCTCACCGTCCGCGACTTGAGAATTACTATATACTAGCCACTCGATGTTTTATATTGTGGTTTTTACCGCAGCGCAAATTGGTTGCGCAATTAGCTTATGGTTATTTCAGGGGTGGCTTTTTTAGAAACATAAGCGTTGCCCTTGAGGTAAAAGCGGTGTGGTGCCTCGGCGTTCTTTTTAACGCCAATCCGGGTAGTTTGTACAACATCCTTAGCATTCACAGCAGGTTTAGCTATGAGCTGCAATGGCTTTTGGGCCAAATCGTGACTGCCTAATGCAAGGTCGATTTGCAAAGC
>JBDTKG010000008.1:0-2631 GCA_039935435.1 Saccharimonadales bacterium (SeqCode)
ACGAACCCCGACGGCAATAGCCAGATTTATACTGACGCTCAAGCCGAGTGCGAAAAAGAATTTCCAATCGGTTTGTCGGGTAGCGGCCGAATTCCTTGCATCCAAAGCTATATTGCCGCTCACGGCATCCAAAAGCAGGACGCCATACCGGTGTCATTATATGAGTTCGATTTTGTATCGCCCCGTTGGTCACCAGATCTGGCGGGCTGGAGCATGGTAGCATCTGTAGCCTGCCTAACGATGGCCACACTAAGCTTCATTGCCGACCGTTGGCTGAAAGCGGAACTGCGCGACTAGAGCTAGTCCGCTACTGTTTGTTGGTAGTGGTCGTGGAGCTAGCCGCTTGGCTGGCTGTGGTTGAAGTACCAGTTGAAGCACCGGTGGTAGCTGCCTGGGTAGAGCAATCCTGGCCGTTGGGGTTCTGTTTTTGGAATTGAGCGACGGCTTTGGCAACTTGCCCGTCAGTCTTTAGGTTCTCCCAAAAGATAACTTGACTCTGATTAATTACCATTTGATCTTCTGGTCCGTGTAGCTCACAGCCAAGCTTTACCAACGAGACGTCGTTGCCAGAGGTGCTAGTTTTGCTAGTATCGGGCTGAACTGGCTGGTTAACGCGTAGGTAGTAGACGTTACTGACCGTTAGGAAACTGTCGTTGACGTTGGAGATGTGTCCAAAGTAAACCTGGCCCCCGTTTAGGAAGACAGCTTGCATCTGGGCTTTCTTAACGAAGTGGGCTTCTGAACGCTGACCACCAAAAGCGAACAAGGCGGCGACAGCCAACACCAAAACGGTGCCCGAGAACAGCATCACTAACGTGCTGTAACGGAGCAGACTATTACCTTTTAGACCACGCCTGTGTTTGCCAGCGGGACTAGCAACTACATTGTGATTAGCTGGTTGATTATTATTGGGGGCAGCACTGTTACGCGGGGTAAAGTCCATCTCTTGCATCCACCTTTCGATTCCAAAGTTTCTTTATGAATTGACTACAGTTACTAGTGTAATACATAAGCAGATTGATATGCAACCAGATAGCTGAGGAACAGGGGTCCACCGTTGTGGATTAGTCACAAAGAGGTTGACAAGATGAAACGCCCCAGAGTATGTTAGGGGTACATTAGTAACTCATAAGAGGGAGAAGTCACAATGGCAGCATACAAGCACACCAACAGCAAAGGCGTAACATATTTTCTAAATAGCAAAGAAGTTACTTTGCGCGGCGGTAAAGTCCAACGCATCTACTACTTCAGCAAAGATGAGCGCCCAGAAGGCACTGACTTGCCTGCAGGTTACAGCGTTAACGAGAACCCTCGTAACGGCTTCTTGACCATCAAAAAAGACCGTTAAATAATTAACCTTTTTCAGAAGGCACCCGGCTCACGTAGTCGGGTGTTTTTTTGACCATTTTTTTTGACCAATTTTTTTGCTATAGTTAACAGATGACAAAAAATATACTCACCGTTGAGGGCCTGACCAAAGTTTATGATAAAAAGACCGTCGTTAAAGGCATCAATTTCGAAGTTGCCCAGGGCGAAATCTTTGGCATACTGGGGCCCAATGGTGCTGGCAAGACAACCACTCTAGAAATGATCGAGACCATCCGCGAGATTGACGGCGGAAAGGCCACCGTAGCCGGCCTAGATGTGTCTAAGCATCCCCAAAAAGTTAAACAGATTATTGGCGTACAGCCGCAAAGTCCGGCCTTTATGGACAAAGTTAAACTAACTGAGCAGCTGGAGCAAATTGCTTCGGCCTACGGTAAGCGCGTCAACGCCCGCAAGCTGTTAGAAGAGGTTGACCTGTTAGATAAGGCTAATAGCTACGTAGAAAGCCTGTCTGGCGGCCAGAAGCAGCGTTTTAGCATCGTAGCTTCGCTGGTTCACAAGCCTAAGGTCTTCTTTATGGACGAGCCAACCACCGGACTGGACCCCCAAGCACGTCGCAACCTGTGGGAGTTAGTCCAAAAAATCCGCGACGATGGTGTCACCATTATTTTGACAACGCATTACATGGAAGAAGCCGAACTGCTTTGCGACCGAGTGGCCATAATGGATGACGGCCAAATTGTGGCTATCGCTCCTCCTAAAACACTAATTAAGCAGTTGCTGGGTCGGGGCTTCAAAAAATCTCAGTTGGTCGAGCAAGCCAATCTAGAAGACGTCTTTATTGATCTGACCGGCAAAGAAATGAGGGACTAATGAGTAAGTTATCAACCCAACTATTACCAGTTCGTGTATTTGGCAAAATCGCCATTAAGCGAGCTTTTCGCGACAAAACAGCCCTGTTCTTCATCTTTGCATTCCCGCTGATCTTTCTGTTCGTTTTCGGAGGTATTTTTGGCAAGAGTAGCGATGTTTCCTTCAAAGTAGCTTTAATAAACCAGTCAGATAATACCTATGCCAAAGCCCTAACCGACCAAATTAATAGCGCCAAGATTTACAAAGTCAGCAGCGATGTTAAAACACTTGATGCTGCCAAGGAAAAAATGAACCGAGGCCAGTTGGATGCAGTCATTATTTTGCCATCCAATTTTGGCCAGCAGGCTAAGCAGGGCGCTCAGACTCCCAGCGGTCAAGCCCAGGTTTACTACACCAACAACGGCCAGCAGGCCGGTCAAGCTCTAACTTCTG
>JBDTKG010000009.1:0-1758 GCA_039935435.1 Saccharimonadales bacterium (SeqCode)
AGCATGGCCAATTACACGCTACTGCGGTGGTTCATCTGGAGGCTTCCCAGACTTCCGTTTCTAAACGATTATTGGGGCGCGGTCGTCAAGACGACACCGAGGAGGCCATTGCGGCTCGTTTTGCCGAGTATGAGCAGGCTGTACTGCCCATTTTGGAGCACTTCAAAGCAGCTGGCGTGCCGGTTGTTAACAGTGTGGCCGAGCAGCCGGCTGCAGCTGTTCACGCCGACATCGTCAAAGCTTTAAAAAGTTTGGCTTAAGGGTTTAAAGATTATGATGACTCGTGTAAAATCGCGCCGCGAGTTGGAGGCTATGCGGGTTAGTGGTCAAATGCTGGCCACTGTGTTGGAGCTACTGCGTCACCAGACCATAGCCGGCCTGTCGACTAAAGATGTCGCCACTATTGCCGCCACCGAACTGAAGCGGCTCGGTGGCAAACCGGCCTTCTTGGGCTACCAAGGCTTCCCGGACATCATCTGCATCTCGGTTAACGACGAGGTGGTACACGGCATTCCCAGCCCCGACAAACATTTAAAAGACGGCGACCTAGTAGGCCTCGACTTTGGGGTTAATTACCAAGGCATGATTACCGATAGTGCCATCAGCCTAATCGTCGGCAAAACTGGCGACACCAAGCTGAAAGCACTGGTGCGAGACACCGAACAGGCTTTATTGGCCGGAATCGGCGTTGTCAAAGACGGAGTTGCTGTGGGCGACATCGGTGCCGCCGTTCAGGCCGTGCTCGATAAAGGCCGTTACGGCATTGTCCGCGACCTAGTGGGCCACGGCGTCGGCCACGATATGCACGAAGAACCTAACATTCCCAATTATGGTCGAGCCGGCCACGGTCAACGCCTTAAAACTGGCATGACCATTGCAATTGAGCCCATGGCCACCCTTGGTACCGACCGCGTATTCATCGACCCCGACGGCTGGACCATTCGCACCCGCGACGGCTCGTTGTCGGCTCACTTTGAGCACACCGTCCTAATCACCGAAGACGGCTCCGAAATCCTCACTAGCCTCTAGTCTGCTTAACTCATCTGTAGTATCTAACCAGCGGTGGCCGAAAGTGCCTCCGCAACGCTGGCGAGGACAGCACTTGAGGCGCTAGGCCCAACGGCACTTGCCGACAGGCGAGTATAAGCGGTATACTGCTGGCATGCGTGAATCTTCACCGAGCCATTTCATCGGGCTTGATATTGGTACCAGCACCGTCCGCTGTGTTATTGGCATTTTAGAAGAGGGCAACAAACTGGCCGTTATTGGCCAGGGCAGTGCTCCAAATCTTGGCATGCGCAAAGGCGCCGTGGTTCATGTCGAAGAAGTTACCGAAGCCGTTGTTCAAGCCGTCACCGAAGCCGAGCGGTTATCGGGCGTGCACGTTCAACAGGCCACCGTCAACGTTAACGGCTCTCATGTGGCTGGCGCCAACTCCCGCGGCGTGATTGCTATTAGTACCGCTAACCGCGAAATCACCCCTGACGACCGACTGCGGGTCGAAGAAGCCGCCACAATTATTAAATTACCGCCCAACCGCGAGATTATTCAGGTATTTGCCAAAAACTATCGCTTAGACGGCCAAGATAACATTAAAGATCCGGTTGGCATGCGCGGCGTCCGTCTAGAGGTAGACACTCACATCGTGACCGCCTCGACGCCCAATATGCGCAGTCTCAACATGGTTTTAGAGCGAGCTCATGTGGCCACGTCGCACCAAACTGTTTCCAGCTTGGCCGCCGCCGAAGCTGTGCTTGG
>JBDTKG010000010.1:0-8213 GCA_039935435.1 Saccharimonadales bacterium (SeqCode)
AGCACGTAGCCGTATTGCCCGTCGGCGGCATGCATCTTACTAATGACCTAGCCATTGGCCTTAAGACTGACCTAGACGTGGCCGAAGCCGTGAAGTTGCAATTCGGCACCTTGGATAAGCCAAAAAAGACCGTCGCTAAGGTGACGGTTGCTAAGCAGGAACATCAATTTGATGCCGACGAAGTCCGAATGATCATCGAAGCCCGCGTCGAGGACCTTCTGGAATTAGTCGACAAAGAATTAAAAAAGATTCAACGATCACAGAAGTTGCCTGGTGGCGTGGTTCTAGCCGGCGGTACCGCCAAGTTACCCGGCCTGGCCGATTTTACTAAAGAAAAATTACAGCTGCCTGCCCGCGTCGGCGCCCTGCAGTCCATCGGCGGCTTACTAGACACCGTTAACGACCCCAGTTACTTCACGGCTGTCGGCCTGATGACCCTCGACATGCTACTTTTGCCCATGGACAGCGCCTACAACTCATTAGGCCAGCCCAACACCTCAGTAATGGGCTTCATCGACGGCATCATGTCCCGCTTCAAACCCAAACATTAAAAACAATCTTGCTTGTCGTCCAGACGGCCCGTTTAAGGCGCCTGTTAAAATAGGTGTTTTTGTAAGTATATAGAAACGATATAACTGCTATATAAAAACTATATACTTCAAAAATCGTACAGAACAACAAGCAAACCAGCGCTCAAATCTTAAAACCAGCCTGTATACAAATTTTTAAGGTTTGAGCACATTTTGTCCTTCGTGTTATACTAGCTGAGTAAGAATTTGAGAAGAGGGAAGAGAAATAATGCCACAAGTTGCTCCTGCTATCGAGACGTTTGCCCGAATTAAAGTTGTCGGTGTTGGTGGCGCCGGTAGTGCCGCTATCAACCGCATGATCGAAGCCGGCGTTGACGGCGTTGAATTTATTGTTATTAATACTGATGCCCAAGCTCTGCATCATTCCAAAGCTCAAATCAAGATTCACATTGGCAAGGACACTACTCGTGGCCTTGGAGCTGGTGCCGAACCATCTGTTGGCCAAAAGGCCGCCGAAGAATCACGTGAAGAGATCAGCAAAGCCTTGCAAGGTGCCGATATGGTCTTTGTGACCATTGGCGCCGGTGGTGGCACTGGTAGCGGTGCTGGCCACATTGTGGCTCAGATTGCCGAGGAGCAAGGCGCCTTGGTAGTCGGCTTTGCCACTCGTCCCTTTGCTTTCGAGGGCGAAAAACGACGCCGCAACGCCGATATCGCCATTGCAAACCTGCGCGGCTCGGTTGACACCCTTATTACTATCCCCAACGATCGCCTGCTGCAGACCATTGATCGCTCCACGCCATTACTGGAGGCTTTTAAGGTCGCCGACGATGTGCTGCGCCAAGGCGTTCAGGGCATCTCCGACCTGATTACTGTTCACGGACTAATCAACCTCGACTTTGCCGATGTACGGGCCGTCATGAGTCACGCCGGCTCAGCCCTGATGGGAATTGGCCGGGCCAGTGGTGAAGACCGAGCCGTCAAAGCCGCCCAGCAGGCTATCGAGTCGCCGCTGCTAGAAGTGTCCATCGACGGCGCTCGGGGCATTCTCTTTAACGTCATCGGTGGCAACGATGTCTCGATGCACGAAATTAACAGCGCTGCCGAAGCCATTACCAGCGCTGCCGATCCTGACGCCAACATCATTTTTGGGGCTACTATTAACCCTGAGCTGGATGGTGAAATCATCATCACCGTTGTAGCCACTGGTTTTGACGCCGCTTATTTTGCCGAACGCACCAAAAAACCCGACCTGCAGGCTATGGCCGCCGCCGAAGAAAAAAAGTCCGATAAGAAGACCACCAACAAAGAGGCCATAGAAGGCCTAAAGTCTGTTAATACCGATCTGGAGGCTGATGCCAGTCAACAGCTCAGTGGTGCTGACGATTTTCACGCCGAGCCGACCATCCCTAATATCTGGGCCCTCGATCAATCTAATGCTCAAGACGATGACCAGTCCGATTCAGCGGCCGACCATTTTGGCCACCATGGCAGCTTCGACGACGACCAATCGGACCAAGCCGCAAACGAACAAGCCCTCGACGAACCATCATTTTTGAAGCGATTACGAAACCGCCGCAAGTCGAAGTCCGACGAAACAGATACAAACGACTAGTTTTGTACTAAATATTACACCAATCAAGTGCTGGACAAGCGCTATTTATAGGGGTATCATCATAGGTACAAGCGCTATATGTAGTGATAAACAACACCAGCGTTCGCACGTTTCAAAACAAATAGTTACAAAAAATAGAGGTCTTTTGGTGGGGCACTAGCAGGCAAATACAGTCCTAAAAACACTGTAAAGCGGAGTAAAATCTGTGCGCAAGCAGCTAGGTCTATTGAAAGTCCCCTACAATTTGTAGCCTCAGGCTAAAAGGTCTACAGACGGTCGGAATCGACCCGACAAGGCCAGAAAGGGAGATGTACAGCATGAAGTGCAGTCAATGTCATCATCCCGATACAAAGGTCATTGAGTCCCGGGACGTCGCCGATAGCGCCGCTATCCGTCGTCGTCGAGAGTGTATGCACTGCGGTTATCGTTATACGACTTATGAGCGTATCGAGCGCCCGCAGTTGATTGTGATCAAGAACAACGGCGATCGGCAGTTGTTTAGTCGCGAAAAACTGCTCAGTGGTTTGTATCGGGCCTGCGAAAAGACGCCAGTTACCAGTGTTCAGCTGGAGCGTGTGGTTAGCGATATCGAGAATAATCTCTACTCGTGTGGAGAAATCGAGATCCCGTCACATAAGCTCGGACAACAAGTAATGGAACATCTAGCAGAGCTAAATGAGGTAGCCTATGTCCGATTTGCCAGTGTTTACCGACGATTTAAAGATATCGCTGGGTTCGAAAAGGAACTGTCGCAAATTCGGAGCATCAAAGCCACCAGCCGTTCATAAAATAACTAATAAAAACAAGCCGCCCGTGGGAACTGTGAGGGTTTTCCGGTCGGCCGCAATGATCAGGGGTGATCAGAGGGAGTGAGGGTATCATGGGACAAACAACAAGCTTAGGGGTCAGGCGCTTATTTACACCTGCCAAGAGTAAAGCATACGATCAGCTGACCTGGCTGTCACGCGACTCATCGCTTATTAATCCAATCACTAAAGAGGTTGTTTTTGAGCAACACGATGTTTTGTTTCCAGAGGGTTGGAGCCAGAACTCAATTAATATCGTGGCTCAAAAGTACTTTAGCGGGACGCCCGGCACCGATAGTCGCGAGGATAGCTTGCAAAAGCTGATTGACCGCGTTGTCGACACCGTTACTCGGCAGGGAAGCCAAGAAGGCTATTTTGACACCGAAACAGAGGCCGAAGACTTCCGCGAAGAGCTTAAGTACATCTTAGCTACCCAACGAGCCTCCTTTAACTCGCCAGTTTGGTTTAACATTGGCGCTCCAGGCCGCACCCAGCAGGCCAGCGCTTGCTTTATCTTGGGCATCGAAGACGATATGCCTTCGATTCTTAACTGGTACACCGAAGAAGGAATGATTTTTAAGGGCGGCTCCGGCTCCGGTGTCAACCTGAGCCCAGTCCGCTCCAGCGTCGAAACCCTAGGCAAAAGTGCTGGTACGGCTTCTGGCCCACTGAGCTTTATGCGCGGGGCCGACTCCTCAGCTGGCGCTATTAAGAGTGGCGGCAAGACCCGCCGCGCCGCCAAAATGGTTATTCTGAACGCTGATCACCCTGATGTTCAGGAATTCGTCTGGTGTAAGGCTATCGAAGAGCGCAAAGCTCGCGTCCTCGAGGCTGCCGGATACGATATGAGCCTAGACGGTAAAGACATTTTCTCGGTGCAGTACCAGAACGCCAATAATTCGGTGCGCGTCACCGACGACTTCATGCAATCGGTTTTGGACGATGGCGATTGGGACCTAGTGGCCGTTAAAACTGGTAAAAAAGTTAAGACAATTAAGGCTAGCGAACTGTTTAGGCAGATTAACCTAGCGGCTTGGGAGTGCGCCGACCCTGGTATGCAGTTCGACACCACCATCAACCGCTGGCACACTGCGCCCAACGCTGGCCGGATTAACGCTAGTAACCCCTGTAGCGAGTACATGCACCTCGACAATTCAGCCTGCAACCTGGCCAGTATTAACTTGCTGAAGTACCTCAACGACGACTTTAGCTTCGACATCGAAGCTTTCAAGCACACCGTAGAGTTAATTTTTACGGCTCAAGAGATTTTGGTGGGCTACTCCGAGTACCCAACCGTTAAAATTGGCAAAAACGCCAAGGCTTACCGCGAACTAGGCATCGGCTACGCCAACTTAGGAGCCCTTCTGATGGCTCAAGGCTTGCCTTACGACTCAGAGGAAGGTCGTGCCCAAGCAGCCGCCGTCACGGCCTTGCTAACCGGTCATTCCTACGCCACCAGTGCCCGGATGGCCCGCAAAGTCGGCCCCTTCGCTGGATTCCGCAAAGATCGCGAAGCTATGCTGCGAGTTCTAAAGATGCACCGCGAAGAAGTTTCTAACATCGACGCCAGTCTGGTCAGCGAAGAGCTGCTCAGTGCTGCCGCTAGCGCCTGGGACGACGCCGTGGAGCTTGGTACTCTGTATGGCGTCCGCAACTCACAGGCCAGCGTGCTGGCCCCAACCGGCACAATTGGTCTAATGATGGACTGCGACACCACTGGTATTGAGCCCGACCTAGGCCTGGTTAAGGTTAAGAAATTGGTCGGCGGTGGCACTATGCACATCGTTAACCAGACGGTACCTCGGGCCCTCAAGGCTCTAGGCTACAGTCCCAAGCAAGTCGACGAAATCATCACCTACATCGATGTAGAAAAAACAATACTTGGCGCCCCCCACCTCAAGAAAGAACACGAAGACGTCTTTGCTTGCTCGATGGGCGACAACTCCATTCACTACATGGGTCACGTCAAAATGATGTCAGCTGTACAGCCTTTCCTGTCCGGGGCAATCAGCAAAACCGTTAATATGCCCGAAGAAGCCACTGTCGAAGATGTCGAGCAGCTTCACATCGAAGCCTGGAAGCTAGGCCTCAAAGCCGTTGCCATCTACCGCGACAACTGTAAGGTCGGCCAACCACTGTCTATGGCTAAAAAGGAGGGTGCCACCGAAGACATTAAAACCGAAATTAGCATCACTCAAACCGTGGCAGCCGTCACAACTGCTGCCGAAACGCTTAATGATCGGATTATTGTTAAGGGAGCTGTTCGCCGCGAACTGCCCAAGACCCGAGCCGCCAAGACCTTCTCCTTTAAGGTCGGCGACAGCAAGGGCTACATGACGATTGGCGAATACAACGACGGTACCCCTGGTGAGATATTCGTGAACGTCAGCAAGCAAGGTTCAACTTTGAGAGGTATTTTGGATGCCTTCGCCATCAGCCTGAGCCATGGCCTGCAGTTCGGCGTACCGCTTAAGGACTACGTTAAATCGTTTACCAGTATGTCATTTGCACCAGCCGGTATCACCGACGACCCAGAGATCCGCACCGCTAGTTCCATAATCGACTACATAGCCCGGCGCTTGGCGCTCAGCTATCTGTCGTTCGACGATCGCCTAGAACTCGGTCTGGCCTCAATCGATGATATGCCCGACGACCAGACTAGTCTTCTAGAAACCGATTTACAGCAAGACCCACAACAGGTTAGCGACGAGGCGCCATCGATCGATGATTTGCTACTACCGCTGATTACTCAGCAGCTAGAGCAGCCAGTTGCCGCCAACAACCGCAAAGCTTCTGTTGCTAAAGCGGCCGCCGACACCGCGCCACTGTGCTTCAATTGTGGTAACCAAACCCAACGGTCCGGTAGTTGTTACGTCTGCACCTCGTGTGGCTCAACAACCGGCTGCAGCTAAGCCACTAGCTCAATACGAGCTCATTAACCGCTCGCACATGTGGATAACTTTTATGGTTATTCGCAGCAGTTGTAACCATAACTACAGATTTTCTGGTTTCGGAGCATGCTTAAATTCCGATAAAACAGAGGCCGCAACTGTTAATCCATAGCTTGTTGTGTTATGTACAGCAAATTGAAGTTCATTTAGAGCTGATGCGACTGCTTTGTTGGCAGGGGTGAAACTCCTTGAAAGCAGGGGTCGTCAGGAGCATAATTGACTCATACCTTTGCGCTCGCTTATAAGCAGTGGCGTGTAGATACAAAAAAGCAATCAAAAACCAAAGAGAAAAACCAAACAGAAACAACAAAGCAGTGGACAAAAAAATAGCTCAGCACCATTTTAACCAGTCAGTCGTGAACACGGCAGTGGTGAAACGCGGCCGCGGCTTAGGGCGGGCTTCTAGGCCTGGCCTGGTAATTACCGGCTTGGCAGTCTTTGCAGTTATAGCGCTGTCTTTGTTGGCTAAACCGGTGTTGGCCGCCAGCCAAAGTTATCTGACCACTGACAAAACAATCACTAAGGGTATGGCCGTAGCAGTGGTCAGCAGTAGCTCGGCTAATAAAAACCTGGTAACTGTTCAAAAATCTAGCGTTAACCGGGCTAATAAGACCCTAGGCGTTGTGGTGGCCCTGGACGACAGCTTAGTCACTTCGGTCGATGGTGGTGCTACCCAGGCCCAAAAGCTTTATGTGGCCGACAGTGGCCAGGCCACTGTCTTTGTAACCGATATCAACGGTGCCGTTCACAAAGGCGACTTGCTGGCCCCCTCGCCGCTAGAAGGCGTTCTAATGAAGGCTAACACTGGTACTCCCGGGGTATTGGGCCTGGCCTTGGCCGATATGTCTAGCCAGACCATGCAAACGGTTAGCCTTAGCGGCGATGGGCCAATTCATAGCGCTAAGGTGGCGCTGGTTGGTATCAACATGGACATTCGCTTTGCCAGTAGTAGCTCTGGCGTCCAACAGTCACTACTGGTGCGACTGGGTCAAGGCTTGGTTCATAAAGAGGTTAGCCAGGTCCAAACCTTTATCGCTTTATCAGTTTTGATCTTGCTGATTGTGGTTGAGGGCAGCATCGTTTACGCTGCCGTTAGCAGCTCGATAACATCGCTGGGGCGTAATCCGTTAGCAAAGCGGACAATTTACCGTGGTTTATTCCAGGCCAGCGGTTTGGTTTTTATGGTTCTTGTGGTCGGTTTGGCAGCAATCTACATGGTGATGAGGATTTAACATGCCAGACGATATCCTAACCCCTAACGACAGTCTGGAGCCAACTCAGCCCGTCAATCAAGCTCAGGCTACAGTCCAGCCGTCAGCCGCCATTAGCCAGCCAGTTGCCGCTCCGGCGCCGACGGCCACCAATCCAACGGCTAGTCAACCAGCAGCGCCAGCGCCTCCTCGCTTAGCCAGTTTTTTGCAAAATAAGCTGATTCACAAGATTGGTTTGGCGTCGGCTATTCTGCTAGCTATTATCGCTATTTTGGTGGCATCGACGGTGCTGTACCAACGAACTCACAAAACCCAGCTGACCCAATCTCAGCAAGTTGCTCAGGTCAAAGACCAATCTGTTAAGCTAAAGTCTAGCCCCGTATCTCTGCAGTCAGATGAGGCTACCTCTGGCTTGCGAGTCGGCGTGGCCACGCTGTACGTCAACGGTGATCTGTCGGTGCAGGGGCAGGTAGCTTTGTCTAGCGGCCCTAACACGGCGCGGCTGACGCTGGCCACTCAAACAGCGAATCAAACTTATGTACTGCCAAATGCCTCGGGCACGCTTTGCCTGAGCACCAATAACTGTGGTTTTGCCACCCAAAGCCAACTGGTCAACATTCAGACTACTGTTAACGGCGGCACTGAACTGGTCGGCGGTAGTGGCATCGTCATTGCTAACCGGGTCGTTACTAACTCTGGAGTCTTGTCGGTCAACGGCTCGGTGTCAGCCATTAACATCCAGGGCACGGCCAACCAGGTATTGGTAACCAATAACGATGGGACCATCAGCCTGGCGCTGCAACAAGACTTGGGACCAGGCAGCACGCCCAGCTTTGCTGGCGTCACTCTAACGTCGGTCGGTAGCCAAAACGGCCATGTTATATGTGACGATTCTAACAACTGTGGCTACGGCGGCGGCAACAACGATTTAGTGCAGGGGGGTAACAGCTTTGCCAACGCCAATGTGGTGGTCGGCGCCACCGACGCTGGTGGAGTATCACTTTTGGCCGGTAATCAGGTGCGCTTGGCCATCACTGGGACCGGTGATATTACGCTGGGTTCTAGCGCCAGCAACAGCGTAACTTTCCAGTCTTCTACCA
>JBDTKG010000011.1:0-6912 GCA_039935435.1 Saccharimonadales bacterium (SeqCode)
TGCACCGTCATCAAGCTGGAGCAAAATTACCGCAGTACCAAAAATATACTGGACGCTGCCCAGGCTCTAATCACCAACAACAAGCAGCGCTCCGACAAGCAGCTCTGGACCAAAGCGCCCGAGGGGCTGCCGGTGCAGATTGTGCCCATAGGCGGCGAACGGGCTGAGGGCGAGGCGATTGTGCGGCGCATCCGCACATCCGTCGACATTAGGGCGCGCGATTACCGAGATTTTGCCGTTTTATACCGCACCAACGCCCAGAGTCGCTCACTAGAGGAGGCCCTAATCCATTACGGCATACCGTATCGGATGGTCGGCGGCCAGCGTTTTTATGACCGCAAAGAAATCAAAGACATTGTGGCTTATCTGCGGCTTATATTCCAACCCGAAGACCGAGTTAGTTTTGAGCGGATCGTTAACGTGCCAACTCGCGGCGTCGGTACCAAGTCGGTTCAGAACTTTTTAAGTTGGCAGCTTACCGAGCAGCTGAGCCTGGAAGAGGCGCTGCAAACGGTGGCCAATTGCGCTAGCCTAACAACCAGGGCCCGCGGCGCTATCGGTGAGCTAGCCGATATGATTCAGGTGTTACGCGAGGTGGTCGACGAGACTTCGCTGCCAACATTGCTGGACACCTCAATTCGCCGCTTAAACTACCTGGCTTATCTGGATGACGGCACGCCTCAGGGCGAATCGCGCAAGGAGAACGTTAGGGAGCTACTGAGTGTGGCTCAATCTTACGAAGACGTTGGTTTGGCTGGCTTTTTGGAAGAGATATCACTCATTAGTGATTTGGATAGTCTGGAAACATCCAGTAATGCCGTCACCCTGATGACGCTTCATGCCGCCAAGGGCCTGGAGTTCCCAGTGGTTTTTATGACCGGCCTGGAAGAAACCATTTTCCCACACTCCAGAGCCTTGTACGACCAGGCCGAGATGGAGGAGGAACGTCGGCTTTGTTACGTTGGGATGACGCGGGCCAGGGAAGAGTTGGTGATGCTGTATGCCAGCAGCCGAATGTTATATGGCGGCGTGCAGCACAATCCACCGAGCCGCTTTTTGAGCGAAATAGACGCCCAGACCCAGACGGCACCGAGCCAATTTGGCAACGGGGGGCTGCCTCAGTACGCGGCTTTTGACCAACCGGCCCTGCCACCGGCGGCGGCTAGCAACGAACCCCATTATGTTCCTGACCTGAACGAGGGTGATGGCGTTAAGCACCCCATTTTTGGGCTGGGTACTATTATGGAGCTGGACGGCGAAACGGCCACTATTTACTTTAAGGGGAAGGGCGCTAAAAAGTTGAACATCAGCTTTGCGCCTTTGAACAAGGTCGAATGAGGAAAAAAGTTTGGCCACAATTGGGTAAACTGACCTTTTGGCTCGGTTGGCCGGCTTTGTGGGTATATCTACGAATCGGTTGGCGGACCCGTATTTTGGTGGTGGCCGACGGCAAGCTACTACTTGTTAAAAGCTGGTTGGGAACCAGTCAGTGGGGGCTACCCGGCGGTGGTTTGCATGCTAAAGAGGAGCCAGTGGCCGGTGCGCTGCGCGAACTCAAAGAGGAAACTAGCCTTAAGTTAAACCCTGACCAGCTCAAGTTCTTGTACAAAGGCAAAGCTCATCATCACGGACTTGGTTTTAGGTATTGGTGCTATGTGGTTGAGTTGCCCAAACCGCTGCCCATTCGCAAGCAGCAGCTTGAAATAACTAATGTTGCCTGGAGACCTATTGCCAATCTGGCAGAGGACTCTGTAACTGGAGAGACCTGGGCGGCGCTGGCGGCTTGGAAACAAAGCTGATTGTTGCTAAAATAGAGTCTGCTAGCCGAGGTCGCAGTATGCCCATATATAACTATCCAGCATACCGCTGACTGGCCTAGCTAACCACTATGCGCAAACGATTCAAACTATCTATACATCGTAACCATCAACGTGTTAAGCGCTTGCGAGGCCATCCTCTGGTTGTGCCGGTGGCTGTCTTTTTGGTTTTATTTATGTTTAGCGCCGTGGCTTTTGTGGCCTTTGGTAGTAGTGTTGTGCAGCCCAGCGATTCTCACATTGTAATTCTGTATCATGATAAGCAAACGCAGAGCATTCCCAGCCGTGACAGTACCGTTGGGGACCTGATCAAACGGCTGCATTTAACAATTGATCCAGGCGACGTAGTGGAGCCGGCTCAATCTAGCCCAATTGTTGAGGATAACTTTCATGTCAATATTTACCGCGCCCAGCCAGTAACTATTATTGACGGCGGACATAAGACAGTTACGCTCAGTGCTGCCACCGAACCACGAACTGTAGCTACCCAAGCTGGCATTCTGGTTCACCCGGAAGACAACATAAAGCCAGTCGCGCCAGACGTGGCTATTAAAGATGGCGTAGTCGGTGAGGAGTTAATGATTGATCGGGCCACACCGATTACCATTAACTTGTATGGCACTGTGCTGAATGTCCGGACTCAAGCTAAAACCGTCGGCGAGGTGGTTAAGGATAAAAATATCACATTAGCCAAGGGCGACACGCTAACTCCAGCTGCCGATACGGCCGTAACTGACAACCTAGCAATCTTTGTAACCCGTTTAGGCACGCAAATTACCACTGTCGAAGAAACGGTACCGATGCCAGTCCAAACCGTTTTAGACGCTAAACTGACTTACGGCACCAGTGCTATCCGGCAGCAAGGTAGCCCTGGCAAGCAAGTTGTTACCTATGAGATACACATGCAGAATGGCAAAGAAGTGAGTCGCACGGCCATTCAGACGGTGGTCACTCAGCAGCCTGTTACTCAGGTGGTGGCGGTAGGTACGGTTGCTTTGTCGATGTCGCTGCAGCAATGGCTGTCGACACTGCGTAAATGTGAGTCGGGCGGTAATTATCAGACCAATACCGGCAACGGTTACTACGGAGCTTATCAGTTTAGCACGGGCACCTGGAATTCCCTGAGTACTGGCTATTCACGGGCCGATTTGGCTCCAGACGGAGTTCAGGACCAAGCGATTATTCGTAACACCTTGCGCTCATCCGGATTGGTAACCCAAAACCCCGGCTGCTACTACCGTTATGGACTCAGTAATTACCCACCGGCTAATCAGTAATATGGCGGAACTACCGACCACTAAGAAAACGCTCGGTCAACATTGGCTGACTGATCAAGCTAGCTTGGAGAGCATTTGCGAGGCGGCCGAGCTTGCTAAAACCGACACTGTTTTAGAAGTTGGACCGGGGCCAGGAGCTTTAACAAAAAAACTGGTTCAGTTGGCTGGCCAGGTGGTGGCGGTGGAGTTCGACAGGCGGTTTGCCTCGTCATTGGCAGTCAACCCGGCTGCCAATCTGACCGTCATCCACCAAGACATCTTGCAATTCGACCTTTCGAGCTTACCTAATGGCTACAAGGTGGTGGCTAATATTCCATACTATCTAACTAGTGCTTTGCTGCGTAAGCTCAGCGAGGCAGCAAATCCACCGGCCACCATTGTGTTACTGGTTCAAAAAGAGGTTGCTCAACGAGTCGCTGCTCCGGCCGGTCAGATGTCGATGTTGAGCGTTAGTGTGCAACTATACTACCAAGCCGAACTGGGTTTGATGGTGCCGGCTCATCTGTTTGTACCGCCGCCTAAGGTGGACTCGCAGGTTATTAAGCTGGTGCGGCGCCAGCAGCCTTTATTCCCAGAACTAGACCATAAAACTTTTTTTCGGCTGGTGAAGGCTGGTTTTGCGGCAAGGCGGAAGACTTTGCTTAACTCATTGTCTGGGGGGTTGCGTCTTAGCAAGCCGGATGTTCAGGTTTTGCTCAATTCAGCCAACCTCCGGCCGTTAATGCGTCCTCAGGAGTTGAGCCTAGACGACTGGTTTGGTCTATACCAGGCTTGGCAAGCAAACTCCCCTGCCCTTCAGAAATAATACTTGACGTGTTAAGTATCGTTGTTTATAATGGTATCTTAGCTAGGTTAAATATATGCAGTTAGAATCAAATATCGGTTTTCTACTCACCCACCTGGCCTTCGTGCTCGGGCGTCAAAATGATCAAATTTTGCAAGAGCAACTAGGCCTTGGTTTTTCACAGTTCAAGCTGATGATGGTACTGCAGGTTAAGCCGCACATTAAGCAGAAGCAAATCGCCGACGCCTTGGGCCAAACCGAAGCTAGCATTAGCCGCCAAATTAAACTGTTGCAACAGAAGGGGCTACTCCAGTCGGAGATTCGCGCTGGCAACCGGCGGCAGCACATTACCACCCTAACTTCTAAAGGCCTCCGCTTTACGGAGGAGGCAAGGAAGATACTAAAAGCTTCACATCAGGCTATGTTTGCTCAATTAAGTCCTAAGCAGCTAGAACAATTAGCCGATAGCCTAAAGACTATGCACGCCCACAGCTGCCCTGGAAAAGCCGACAGTTATCTGCAGTTTGTAAATGATCAAGTTAATTAAAAAGTAATAGGAAGAGATTCACTAAATGGCCAAGAAATTATCACAAAAACCCAAGACGGTCCAAGCCGAGACACTGCCACCTGACGCAGCCGAATTTAAAACTGGTTTTGCCAAATGGCTGCCCATGATCGTTTTGAGTGTGGCTTTGATGATTATCATTATTGACACCACCGTTCTTAACGTTTCAATTCGCAACATCGTCAACGATATTGGCACCAACATTCAAGGCATTCAGTGGGTGATTACGGGCTACGCCCTGACCTTAGCGGCGCTAACTATTACTGGCGGTCGTCTGGGTGACTTGTTTGGTCGTAAAAAGATGTTTATGCTGGGGGCAGCAATTTTTGCCATTGGTTCGTTCATTACTTCTATAAGCCACTCTTTGGGTATGTTGCTGGTTGGCGAAGCAGTCATAGAAGGCGTTGGTGCAGCCTTAATGATGCCAGCCACAGCTTCTCTGTTGGTATCGAACTACAAGGGGCGCGACCGAGCCATTGCCTTTGGTATTTGGGGCGGTATTGCTGGGGCAGCTTCGGCCATCGGCCCGGTTTTAGGCGGTTACCTAACGACTAACTTTAGTTGGCGCTGGGCTTTCCGAATTAACATCATAATTGCTGCCTTATTGCTCGTCGGATCATTCTTTATTGCCGAGTCGTTAGACCGAGCCGAAGAGCGTAAATTGGACTTTGTCGGTGTGCTATTGTCGGCCGGCGGTTTGCTAGCCTTTGTGTATGGTGTTATTGAGTCCTCGACTTATGGTTGGTGGAGCGCCCGGACCTCATTTGATATTTTTCACCACAGTTTTGCGCCTTGGGGCCTGTCGATAGCTCCGTTTGCGATGGCTTTAGGCGTCGTATTGCTAATAGCGTTTGGTCTGTGGGAGAAGCGTGTTGAGGCTCAGGGCCGGACACCGCTGATGTCGCTCAAGCTGCTAGCCAATAAACAGTTTACTTCTGGAACCGCCACCGTGGCTCTGATGTCGCTAGGCATGACTGGCCTAATCTTCTCGCTGCCCATCTTTTTACAGTCGGTTCAGAATCTGGATGCTTTGCATACCGGCCTAGCTTTGCTGCCAATGTCGATTGCCGTCTTGATTGCCGCTCCTGGCTCGGCTGCCTTGGCCAAGCACATTACTGCCAAACGCTTAATCCAGACTGGTTTATTTATCACCGTTTTAGCTAGTGCTTTGCTACGTTCCTTGATTTCTCCGACCGCCTCGGTAATGCACTTAGCACCTGGCTTAGCTTTGTTTGGCCTAGGCATGGGCTTGGTTTTCGCCCAGTCTAGTAACTTAGCCCTATCGGCCGTTTCGGTGGAGCAGTCAGGAGAGGCTTCTGGAGTTAATAACACTATTCGGCAAATCGGTACTTCGTTCGGTTCGGCCATCATTGGCGCCGTAGTGCTAACAACTTTGGCTAGCGGTTTGTCGACAGGGGTTTTAAACAGCTCAGTCATTCCTGTTGCTGCCAAGCCAGCATTGGCCCAGCAGGTTAGTCAGCAGGCTTCTAATGTGGAGCTGGGCGGCGTTGGCAAAGACAAGGCCACTCGCCAGCTATCGCCACAAGTGACTAGCGAGTTAACTCGGATTGCTCACCAAGCTTCCAGCGACGGTAGCCGCAAAGCCATTGCTTACACCGGCGTCTTTCTGCTAGCCGCTCTAGCCGTTTCGACGGCATTACCTAACACCCATGATCTAGAAAAGCGAGGCCGTGAAGGTGCCCCAGTAGCAGCCGCTCACTAAGCCTTAAGCGCATTGTGTAATATTGCACTCGGTGGTATAATACAAGGGTCGTTGATCTTAATTGATTGACGGCCTTTTATACGGGGCTGACTTTAAGCTCGACGTTGGACTTTATCAGTTAGTTTTGCAGGTCGCTTGCCAGCGTTATAGGCAACACGAATAAATGCAAATACATTTACTCAGCGAGTAGCTGCCGGTTTTAGCAACTTTGTTGCTTCTATGAACCGCACTCCCGCACTAGCTTTTAGTTACTAAAAGCCGCTACCAGATTGACATCAGATATTGACGGATAGCGACATATCATCTGATTGCCTGCCATTGCACACGACTCTTGCCGTGGTAGTAAGACTTTAGAGCCTGCGGCGAATGTTGTTTTGTCTGTTCAGAGACATTCGCTCAAGATACCTAGACAGAACAAGCCTGTAGACGACTAACAAAGATAAACTGACGGACCCGGGGGGCAGAACCTCGGCAGCTCCACCATAAGCACTTTCTTGATTGCGTCGCCCAGCAGAGCCAATTGCATCTATAACCAGGTTAGGCACGACAACGTACTTGTGGTATAATACGTGGGCTAGAAAAGAAGCTGCTACGTAACGTTAGTTCGGTTCTAGGATTTAAAAAACAAGTGTCTTCGGGGAGCAGCTAACTGGTTTGCCAGATTACCTCTAAGCGACAATAAGGAGAGAGTAATAATAATGGCAAGTAAACTATTTGTAGGTTCACTATCTTGGGGCGTCAACGAC
>JBDTKG010000012.1:0-11667 GCA_039935435.1 Saccharimonadales bacterium (SeqCode)
TTAGTAATTTCTGGCCGTCTTGAACCACAGCAGCGGCCGTTTCGTCGCAGCTGGACTCAATTCCTAAAATCTTCATCGAACCTGTCATCGAGTCTAGTATACTTGGTGACATGAGTTTTCGTAGCAATGTTAAAAAAATAATTCCTCGCCAAGCTTTTAAGCAGATTGAGCCATATGGCCACTTAGCAGAGGCCATGATAGAGCAAACCGTGATGGGCTTTCCGGCCAAGGGCCTAAAGGTTATCGGCGTCACCGGCACCGACGGCAAAACCACCACCTGCACGCTAATTACCCAGATGCTCCGCAGCAGCGGTTACAAAGTAGCCATGATGACCACCATTTCGGTGGACTACGGCGACGGCAAGGGCGAGCAGGCTAATCCCAGCCGCATGACCACTCTGGGGTCGCTAGGGCTAATCAAGCAATTGAAGAAGATCAAGGCGGCTGGCGTTGACTGGCTAGTTCTCGAAACCACCAGTCAGGCTCTGGCCCAGCACCGCGTTTGGAGTATCCCTTACACCGTGGCTGTGATGACCAATTTGAGCCACGAGCATCTCGACTATCATGGCACTTTCGAGCGCTACCGCGACGCCAAGAGGATGCTTTTTAAGCAAACCAACCGCAATCACAAAGGATTGCAAATTGGCGTAGCTAACGCCGATGATGCCAATGGTCATTTTTTTGCCAGCGATGTTAAGAATCCTATTCTGTACGGCGTTGATAAGGGAGATTTGCGAGCCACCGATATTAAATTAACCCCCCAAGGTAGCCACTACACCGCCAGCTATAAAAACCAGACCTATCAGATAGCTTGTCATTTGCCCGGTAGTTTTAATGTTTATAATTCGTTGGCCGCTGTTGGCGTTGGCCAGGCAATAGGCCTGATGCCGCAGCAAATAGAGCAGGGGATTGCTAGTTTGGCGGCCGTCGAAGGTCGGATGACCAGAGTTGACGAAGGTCAAGACTTTACGGTAATCGTCGATTACGCACACACCCCCGAAAGTTTTGAGAAGATTTTTAAAGAGGTGCGGCCATTGTCTAAGGGCCGCTTAATTGTCGTTTTTGGCTCGGCCGGCCGCCGCGATGAGTCCAAGCGGGCCGAGCAAGGCCAAATAGCTGGACGAGACTGTGACATCGTCATCGTTACCGAAGAGGACGACCGCGATATGGACGGCCCAGCCATTCTGCAGCAGATCGCCGCTGGGGCAATAAATGCCGGCAAGACTGAAGGCCAAGACTTATTTTTGGTACACCAACGCGAAGCGGCCGTCCAAAAAGCTGTTGATTTAGCTAAATCTGGCGACATCGTTTTGCTGCTGGGCAAAGGCCACGAAAAATCAATACTCAGTAACGGGCCCAAAGCGGCTCATTTCCGACATCTACAACAGAGTGACGACGACCCCCAACGCGTCACCAAACGGGCCTATGACGAAGTCAAAGTAGCCCACCAAATTCTAAAAGCTCGCAAACATTAGCCTAGCGTCAAGCTAACGCAGCGAATGTAACCGCCGCCTTTGGCTAACTCGGTAATGGCTGGAGTTATAGTTTTGAGGCCTTTGGCTTCGATGGCTGCCTTCAAAAGGGGAGCCCGGGCGCTCATCACCACAGTTTTCCCAGTCGAAATTAGATTGCAGGCAAAGCCTTGCATGGCTTCGTCCAAGGAGACTTCGATTTTATCAATATCAAGTTTGCGTAGTCTAGCGCGGCTGCTCGCAGTAAAGGCTTCCGGACACCAAGCAATTAAATTAGACGAGAGTACCGCCAGCGCCAGATCTAAATCGTAAAAGAAGCCATCCGGTAGCCCCGTTATAAGATTTTTTGCAGGTTGGCCAGCTGGCAGATGGGGGAGTGTTTTAAGGCCAATTACCTCGTATCCCAGGCTGTCAGCGATAACTTTGTGCATTCGCGCGTCAGTGCGGTAGCCCGTGCCCACAAATGCCAATTCGCCACAGGGCAGAGCATCGCCTTGGCCACTAAACATGTACGGAGAAACTATGGTTTCTTTGCCAATGTCGCTCAAAACCTGTTTGGCGTAAGGCATTTCACTGGTCCTCCCGGGCGGCAGTGACGACAGAAGCACTTTATTACCCCTGCATAAGCCCCAGTTGGCCGTATAAACGCCGTCTTGGCAGCCTTCTGGGGCGGGGACTTGAATAACGTGAATGCCAGCTTGCGCCATGGCATCTCTTATTCGACCGTGTTCGGCAATGGCCGCCGCCGTTTCAATATCATCAACAGAATCCATGTACGGATTGATAGCGTAGTCGTTGGCAAAAAATTCAGCCCCAGACATCAAAACGTGTTGATTGATCATGCTCATAACAAAATTGTAGCACCGCAACCAGTTGGCAGCTGCTAGCAATAACGAATTCCAGTCCTTAAACTTGAATAAAATGTGACTTTATGCTATAATCAGCGTGTAATATCGCTATTTTTTGATTATGCCACAGCCTCACCTACCAGATAGACAACATGATCCTCTTCCCGATGAAGGCAGCAGTGTTTTTGCAATAGGCAATCCTCACTACAGTCATGAAATGTCCGAAGATGGTTTGCGGACTTTTCGATGGACCTTAGGGGAAGATGACGAGAGTCTTGCTGAAATTGCTGGCTGGGAGAGCTATCGCGCAGAAGAGGCAGAGGTAGGGTTCGGTAGGTTATTAGTTCCGATAGGATCGAGGAGCGCATCGACTGTTTTGGCTGGGCTTGAGGCTTGGGCCGGCGAAAAGCTTAATGTCGTTAGGTACGTAGCGAAATATCAAAATACAATTAAGAAACTAGGGGGCGTTGTAGATATTGGTGTAGCTTTTGACAGCGTAGCAGTCACGAAGGACCATAATTGTTTCATTACGCCGCCACACATATTGAGTGGCAGCCAAACAGATGCCGATATGTGGACTCAAGACGCCATATTAGACCTCCAAGCCATTCTGGCGGATGAGCCCAATGTTGGCTTTTTAGTTCAGGAGTTTCTGTTGGCAATATCTGAAAACTCAGAGGCAGAAGCGTAACTATGTCACTGGATGCAGGCGCAGAGTTCACGCCGCTAGCAGTGTTTCCGGAAACACCGGCACTTACCGCTAGAGAGCTCCGGACCGCAGAAACATTGAGGGCTGTACAGATGGTTGCGGAGATGACAGGGGATGAGCTGGTAGTGGAGTCAGTTACCGATCCGAGCTTGATCACCGACCGTCCGGGCGTTTACGTATTCGGTAATCACCTAGGAGGCAATGCCGGCAATATAATACGCGACGTGAACTTCGTCATGCAGGACAAGCCCATGAGTGGTGCTGCCGATTCAGCACATGCTGTCATAGCAGGATGGTTAGATGTCACTTTTAACGACAGGCCTAGTGAGGGTATTAAGGTGGTTGCAAAGTGTTTTGCAAAAAGAACACCTGAAGAGCGTTTTGAGCGAGCTATCAGAGAGGTGACTATCATGGAGGAGCTAGCCGGTCGGCACGAATTGTCCCTAGAGCCTATCGCTTTGGCGATCGCTCCTAAGGGGCTTCCTATGGATGGCCAGATTATTCTTTTTTCAAGGCAAGAGGATGAATTGCTGACGTTTGATAATCAACCGTGGGGCAGAGGGCCAAGTAATCAGAGAAATGCCGACAGTGGCCGAACAGTTGCCGCTGCCATTGGCAGGTTTAATGCGAAGTATGGGCTTAGGCACGGGGACGCAAAAGCCAAGAATTGTGCAGAGAAGTACGGTAAAAACCCAGGCATGATTGACTATGAAACAACAGTTCGATTTGATAAGTCTGATCCCTTTGAGTCATCCCTGACGGCAGAGATAGATTTTGGCTTGATGGTAGACTCGCTTAGTAAAAAGGGCTTCTTGCCGTTAACTTCGATTGATGCGTATGGCCGAAGGAATGCGGTGCCAAGGCCAATATATAGAGCTACTTGTCAGATGCTGCAAGAGCTTGCCTTTGCCTATCTGACAGAATGGGAAAGCGTATCGGTTGGCGTACAAGAAGCTGTGACCGCCCAAGTAAGTATTATTATCGATAATTTTATAGAGTCCCAAATCGGCTAATTTAAGATTTCTGGCACTCTGTGCTTGCAAGTGCCAACCTAGTTGTTTACAATAGCTTCTACAAACAGGAGAAAAACTATGTCAGTAAACATTCAACCCCTTGCAGACTATATTGTGGCTCAGTCCGAAGAAGCCGAATCACGGACTGCTAGTGGTCTGTACTTGCCCGGAAACGCTCAAGAAAAGCCCAAAATTGCTAAGGTTTTAGCTGTTGGCACGGCCGTTAAACAAGTTAAAGTCGGTGCTCGGATAATTTATAAGAGTTACAGTACCACCGATGTTAAAGTGGGCCGCGATGAGTACATTTTAGTTAAAGAAGAAGACGTCCTCGCGACGGTCAAATAAGCTTAAATAATAGCAGGAGATAACATGGCTAAAAAAGTATTTTATGATGATGATGCCCGCCGCCGCGTACTAGGTGGCGCCGAGGTTCTGTATAACGCCGTTAAGACTACTATGGGCCCCAAGGGCCGCAATGTGGTTATTAGCAAGTCCTACGGGGCGCCAACTGTCACCCACGACGGCGTAACTGTCGCCAAAGGCGTCGAGCTGGCCGAAGATGATGACGAAACATTGGGCTATAAAGTCGGTGCCGAGCTTATCAAGCAAGCCGCTAGCAAAATGAACGATGTGGCTGGTGATGGCACTACCACTGTTACCGTGCTGACTTACCACATACTTAACGAAGCCAACAAGCTTATAGCCGCTGGTCACAACCCAATGCTACTTCGCAAAGGTCTTGAAGCTGCTTCCAAAGAAGTTATTGCCAAATTAGGCGGACTGGCCGAAGACATCAAGGGCAAAAAGTCACGCGTTGCCGAAGTAGCTACTATCAGTGCTGGCGATGCCGAAATCGGCAACCTGATTGCTGATGTTATCGACAAAGTCGGCAAAGACGGCGTTGTCACTGTCGAGGAAGGCCAAGGCCTTAACTTGGAGAGCGAAGTTGTCGAAGGCTTTACCTTTGATCGCGGTTTCGTTAGCCCCTACATGGTTAGCGATACGGCCCGTATGGAAGCCGTGGCCGACAAGCCAGCTATTGTGGTCACCGACAAAAAGATTTCCAGTATTCAAGATTTTCTGCCATTGCTCGAAAAATTGGCTGCCGCAGGTAAAAAAGACTTAGTCTTGATAGCCGAAGAAGTCGAGGGCGAGGCTTTAGGCACCTTGGTGCTTAACAAGCTCAAGGGCGTCTTCAATACTATTGCTGTTAAAGCGCCAGCTTTTGGGGACCGCCGCAAAGACATTTTGGCCGACATCGCCATCTTAACCGGTGCCCAGGTGATTAGCGAAGACCAAGGTATGGACTTCGAGAACATCGGTATGGAAGTGGTCGGTAGCGCCCGTAAGGTAATTGTTACCAAAGACGACACCACCATCATCGAAGGCTCCGGTTCAGCCGCCGACCTCAAGGCTCGCATCGCTCAAATTACTGCTCAAGCTGCAGCGGCTAGCAGTGATTACGACCGCGAAAACCTAGACAAGCGCCGAGCAGCTCTAAGCGGCAAAGTTGCTGTCATTAAAGTTGGCGGTGCTACCGAAACCGAGATCGAAGAGAAGAAGTTCCGCGTCGACGATGCAGTGGCCGCTGTGAAAGCCGCTTTAGAAGAGGGCATTGTGCCTGGTGGTGGTGTAACGCTAATTAACTTAGCCGACGGTATCAAGGTGGTTAATAGCGCCGATGCTGTAGCCGCTGGACACCAATTGTTAAAACGAGCTCTCGAACAGCCTTTCCGCATTCTGCTGACTAACGCCGGCCTGAACGCCGACGAGTGGTTACCTCAGGTGCGAGCTGGTAAAGCTGGGCATGGCGTTGATGTTAATCAGCCGACCAAATTGGTCGACCTTAAAGCGGCCGGTGTTATCGATCCAGCTCGAGTTACCAAAGAAGCCATACAGAATGCCGTGTCGATTGCTGGAACCAGTATGACCATGGGCGCCTTAGTTGTTGAGATGCCAGAACCGGAATCGGCTGCCAGCGGCGGCGGTATGCCAGGCGGCATGGGCGGCATGATGTAGCCTAACGGCTGCCCGCTGTTCGACAATCGCTTTACCGTAAACTTGCCAAACCTCCTAGTATGTACTAAAATATAGTCATTAAGCTAGGTTATAGCTAGGGAGTTACCATATGAAGTCGCCATTTAATCGCATTTTTCACCGCAAAACCAAACAAGACAATATAAGCATTCCTGTTCCAGAGGAAATCAAAGCCTATTACCAAGCAGAATCTAAAGACAATATGTTTAAGATTTGGCTTTTATCTGGCGCTACTTTTATTGTCACTTTGGTGATCGTTTTAGGATTCTTTTGGGGTGGCCGCTGGATGTGGCGTCGCTCACACCAGCCTAATGTGACTAGTCCGGTCACCGCCACAACCTCTCAAAGCCAACCAAGCGCTAAGAAGCAAAGCAGCACCGAGACCAAACCAGCCGACCAAACGGCCAGCAGTAGCACAAACAGCAGCACAAACACTCCAGCTGTAAGCCAAACGCCTGCCGCTCCTTCTACCAGTGCTAGCACCAGCACTCAATCCAGCAGTCAGCTGGTTGATACTGGTCCTGGCAACGTCGACCTCTAAATAGCTAATTAATTAGTCGTTGTTTGATTTGTTGGCACTGCCAACTTGGGTGAAATAATTAATTTCGTTAATGATGTCTAGCAGAGCCTGAGCCCGAATTTTGTCGTCGCTAATCTTTAGAGCGGCCGAGTGGGCATCCTTGATTAGGCTGGAGTTGTCGGTGGCTTGGATCATCATCATTGTAGTTCGGAACTTCTCTTCGGGGGTTTGATCTAAGTGGTCGACTAGAGGCGCTAATTCTTCTAGCGATTGTTTTTTGAGTTCAATCAGGTCGTCATCAACTGGAGGCAGTGAAGTCTCTTGGTCATCGTCGCTGGTTGTGGCCGTTGCCACTGGCGCATCTGGCTCGTCAGCAGTAGCGGTTTGGCTCAGTAGGGGTGTTTCTTCGGCTTGGGGGGCGTCATCTGTGGATGGCACTGCGCCGCTATCGGGGCTAGCCGTTAGCGGTGCAGTGTTATCTAGGACACCTGAATCGTTTATGGTGACATCGTTATTAGCAAAAGTCGTGCTGTCTGGTGCGGCTGTGTTGTCTTGCGCTGTGCCGTCAGGCGCTGTGTTGTCTTGTGTATCGTCGTCATGCCCGAACATGCTCACCCCCTATATAAAATTGAATTCTATTCATAAGCACTATATCACATCGCGACCGGCGTCCTCAACAAGATGCTGCTAGTGTTAATCAAAATGCCGTATAATGGTTAGCTTAAGGAGGACGCTTAGTGCTAGATGATTTAGCTTATATTCACCAGAAAGATGCCAAGGATGCCCTCGGTACCGTTAGTAGGCAGTGGCAGCAGCTTGGGGAGACCTTTCGGCCCTCAATAGAGCTCGCGGCTGTTGATTATCAAAACGTCGTTGTAGCTGGGATGGGTGGCTCGGCTTTGCCAGCTCTATTAGCCCAGTCGTGGCTGACCATTAAGGTGCCATTTGAGGTTGTCCGGAACTACGAGTTGCCGGCTTTTGTGGGACCCAGCAGTTTGGTGATTTGCTCGAGTTACTCCGGTAACACCGAGGAAACATTGGCGGCTCTGGAAGCGGCTCGTAGCGCACGGGCTCAAATTGTGATTGTAGCCGCTGGTGGCAAGCTGCAGGATCTAGCTAAGCAGTATAAGCTGCCTTTTATTTTGTTGCCTAAAATTGATCAGCCGCGTTACGCTACGTTGGCTGGTTTTAAGGTACTGGTCAGTCTGTTGCAACAAGCCGATTTGTTAATTGATGGCCAGCAAGTTGTCGACCAGCTCCCCCAGGTGGCTCAGTTTATGAAAACTAGCGTTGAGGCCTGGCAGCCCACGGTAGCTACCAAAGCCAACCAGGCCAAACAAATTGCCCAGGAGCTAATGGGTAAGTCGATTGTGGTCTACAGTGGCCCAAAGCTGTCGCCGGTGGCTTATAAGTGGAAAATTAGTTTTAACGAGAACGCCAAACACGTCGCTTGGGTTAATCAGTTGCCCGAATTTAACCACAACGAATTTATTGGTTGGAGCAAACAGCCCGTTAACAAACCCTATGCTGTTATCGATCTAAGAAGTAAGATGGAGAATCCTCGAATTCAAAAAAGGTTCGAAGTTAGTGCTCGTTTGCTATCTGGTCTTCGACCGGAGCCAATTGTTGTCGAGGCGCAGGGCAAAACACTAGCCGAACAATTAGTCTGGACGGCCGCTCTTGGAGACTTCGTTAGCATTTACCTAGCTTTACTGGGCGGTATCAATCCGTCGCCAGTCGATCTGGTCGAGAAGTTCAAGCTGGCCCTAAACGATTAGCCAGCTGACCATTAAATTGGTCGTTCTTTGAGCCCGGCAAGGTAAGCCAAGTAGGCCGTCAAGAGATGTAGCACAAAAAAGATTGCAAAAATCAGACCAACTCGCCGCAGTGTCAGGTCGCTAAAGGCGTACACAAGCGCTAAGCCACCGATTATGTAGTCGATTTGGTCCCACGGGAACCAACTGTGGCCCGCGGCAATGCCAAGGCGCCTTTTGATGCCACTCTCTACGGCGTCTCCCAGTAGCGCTCCTAGGCCCATCAGCAGGCTTAGACCAAATGCCGCTGGCCAGCTGGTCTGTAGCTGCCAGAATTGATAAATGAGCAAGCCTGTTAGGCCAGCCAGTAATGTCCCGGTTAGGATGCCACGCCAGGTCTTGTTGTTGCCCAGTAGCCTTTTGCTGCGCCACGACTTACCAAAATCAACTGGGGTGCGCCAACTGCGAATTAGCGGTATTTTATTGGCTAAAACGGGCGTGGCATTGGCAACGCCGGCGGGCAGAAAGAACAAAAAGGCTTCGGCGACGATGTTCACGCCGACCGCCTCAGTGTTGATCGCAAGCGGTTCAGTTTAGGGGCCAAAAGACTGGTGATTGGTGGCCATTTGGATTGTAGCTTGGCACTGGCCATCATTTTTAGGCAGTTATCTGGGGTTAGGGTGCCGTTAAATTTAGGAATTCGGCTATAGGTATAGCCAACTCCCTTGGCCACATGAGCGTCACTGCTGGCCGCCTGAATAGTGTGATGGCGTCTGGCCCAAGTTAAGGCTAACTGACTGCGGTTTTGTAGAACCGCCCGGCCATTGTAAACCTCCATCAGATCAACCTCTTTAACAATCCCATCCAGAGTTGCTGCCGACAATCCCTTGCGCTTGGTTTCGAAAGGGTGGGGAATATAAACCAGGCCGCCCTGTCGATGGATAGCCGCGGCTGTCTGGGCGGCAGTTTGCTGTGGTTCAACCACTTTTTTGAGAAACAAGCCGATTATCTCGCCCTGACTGGTCATAATTTCTTCGCCGACGATGATGCCATCACCTAAGTCTTTTTTTAGTCTTAGGGCAAAATCGATGCGATTGTGATCGGTTACTGCAATAGCGCCAAATCTTCCGGCTTCCAGAAGGGCTTGATATTGGGCAGCACTAATCCCGCCGTCCGGTGAAGCCACCGAATGGGTATGTAAATCAACTAGCATTGCGCAGGTAGCTCGTAATTCTGGCCAGACGGCCAAAGGCTGTTAGCCAGCTTAAAATAGCCAATAAAATGATGGCCCAGCCCAATTGTCCGACCAATAAGCCAATAATAATCACCACCATGCGGATTTCGTAGCGCATTAAACCGTCTGCAAACAGATGGTTAACAGCGGCGTGGTCGGCTCCGTGGCTGGCCACGGCCGTTTCGCCCTTGGCTTTGATGTAGCTGACAAGTATGGCGCCGGCGGTGGCAGCCACTGCCCAAACAGCCAAAAGAGGATGCCCTTGCTGGACAAAGTAGTAGGCGGCGGCAGTATAAATTAGCGATTCTTTCATGCGGTCGGTGCTGGCATCTAGTAACATGCCAGCCGTACTGGCTCGTTTTTGTAGCCGAGCTAATTCGCCGTCCAGCGTGTCCATGAGCCCAAATACAACCAACAGCAAGACCGCCCACAAAACGTGTCGATTAGCCAGGAGTAAGGCGATTAAAACATGCCCCAATAAGCTGGTATAGGTGACGCTATCAGGGGTAATACGTCCGCCGCTGATGCGGTTTAAAAATTTGGCAATGCTATGAGCGCCGCGCCGCACCAGTCGCCTAGCGGCATCTAGTGGCCGAGTTGTTAAGTTGGATATTTTTGACATGTCCCTATTATAGCCTACTTCTTACCTCTGTTAGTTGCTATAATAGCAAAATGACATCCAAAGTTGCAAAACGGCTCTCTACATCACAGCGTCAGCTGGGCCAACTTTTGGTCGCTTCTAGCCTGGTCAGCTTGTTATTTTATGCTGGACGTGTGACGGCTACTAACAGCTATGATTACTGGTTTATGTCTTGGAACTTATTCCTGGCCTGGGTGCCATTAGGTTTTGCGGCCTGGTTACTACATCGGCTCAAAACAAGTGCCTGGAAAACACCCGCCAACATCGTCTTAAGTTTGCTGTGGCTCGGTTTTTTGCCCAACACATTTTATATCGCCAGCGACATCATCCATTTACAGCCCGCCAATCACATCAGCATCCTTTACGATGTAGTCATGATGTTATCGTTTACTTTTAACGGTTTCTTGTTGGGCTACTTGAGTTTATTCCGAGTTCACCGCCAACTTCGGCAACGGCTTAATCCGCGCCAGGCTTACTTAATTGTCGCCGCCGTTCTGCTGCTCTGCAGTTTTGCCATCTATTTAGGCCGCTATTTGCGCTGGAATAGCTGGGATGTCTTAATTAACCCGGCTGGTATTATTTTTGATGTCAGCGAACCTTTTATTAGCCCCACGGCTCACCCCCAGGCCTTTACCACAACTTTGATGTTTTTTGTCTTGCTAGGCAGTATTTACGCCGTTATTTATCGTTTAATCCAAATTGCCCGAGCTAATTCCGCCGATTTATAACAATTACCTCTGATAAATCACTTAGCCAATCTGGTATAATTAAAGCCAAGAAGCATACCATGACTAACTTATCCGAATTATTATCGACCGCCTGCCACCAGTTGTTCAATCTACCGATTGAGCCAATTCTGAGCCGCCCCGAAGAACAATTTGGTGATTTCTCGACTAACCTGGCCATGCAGCTAGCCGGCCAGCTCAAGCAGCCACCGCAGCAGATCGCTAAGCAATTAAAAAAATATCTCGATGAGCAGGCCGATGACACTATCGCCAAAGTCGAGGTTGTTAAGCCGGGCTTTTTAAATATCTTTTTGACCGACCAAGCCTTGTGGCAAGCGACTCAATCCAAATCTAGCCAGAATCGGGCAGGCAAGCGGGTTTTGCTAGAATATTCGTGCCCAAACCCATTCAAAGAGTTGCACACTGGCCATTTATATCAAACGATTGTTGGCGACAGTATTGGCGTGATGATTAAAAGTGATGGCGCTACTGTCTACCGGGCTAATTTTGGCGGCGATGTGGGCCTACATGTGGCTAAAAGCTTGTGGGGGCTGGTCCAAAAACTGGCTGGCGAACACCCCGATAAATTAGCCAAAGTGGCCCAGGCCGATCAGGCTCAATGGCTGAGCCAAGCTTATGTGGCCGGCGCTAAAGCTTACGAAGATGATCCGGCTGCCGCTGAACAAATAAAACAGTACAACAGCGCTGTTTATCA
>JBDTKG010000013.1:0-7201 GCA_039935435.1 Saccharimonadales bacterium (SeqCode)
TTTGTGGCTGGCCATTTTGCGCCTTACTTTAATCATGCTAATGATAATGGTTTTCCATCTGATCATACCTTGCTGGCTGGCCTGCTGGCATTTTCTGCCTGGAAGTACAGTCGCAAAGCTGGCTACGTATTGTTAATTTTGGCTATCATGATTGGTGGCGCCCGCGTTATTGCCGGCGTTCACCACAGTGCCGACATTGTCGGGGCCTTGGCCTGCGCCTTAATCGGATCCCTAGTAGCCGGCTACTTAGTTAGGCGTTATGGCGCTAAAATGGTCTCTAGCCTCAAGTCCCCTGCCCACAAGCCCAGCTAGACGAGTTGCTGCTTTAGGCGGCGCCAGCGTCGCTCTTGTAAGCGTTCTGCTTTAGCCTGCCAATTGCTAGTAATGTCATCATCAAAAATGCTATCACGCCCGTCAAAACTAAGGTGTTTGAACCTCCGCGGTTTAGTAAATATGTAATGTGCCATCGTTTCCTCCTCGTTTAGCTTTACATAATAAGCATAACAGGGTAAAAACAGGCTGTCTGTAACTTATGTCACAGTTTTGCTGAGGAATTACTGCATTTAGGACTTGCTGGGCTTGTTAGATATACTAGTTTTATGACAAGCGCCAAAAGTAATAACAAAAAGCAAATTGTCTTAGCCGAAATTCTGCCTAAACTTGTTAGATTAGCTCAACAAGCCGGATTGGCTGCCGTTAACATTTACCAGAGTCAAGATCTGGACGTTTCTTACAAAGCCGATCACTCGCCGCTCAGCCGTGCCGACGTTATGTGTAACCAAATCATTGTTGATGAGTTGATGAGGCTGGCGCCCGAGGTCGTAATTGTATCGGAGGAATCGCCTAGCTTGGAGACTAAGCTGCGGCTAGCCGCCCGGACGCTATGGCTGGTAGATCCCATTGATGGCACCAAGGGCTTTGTGGCTGGATCGCCCGACTATACCATAAACATTGGTTTAGTGGAGGATGGCTGGCCGGCGCTGGGCGTTGTCTACGCCCCGTCCCATAGCCTAATGTACTACGGCGCTATCGGGCTTGGCGCCTGGAAGCAGCAACTAGCTCCCGATGCCGACCTAGGCCTGGCGGCTCCCCCTCAGCGGTTGCAAGTCCAGGTTGCTACGCAGCCGCCAGTGGTGGCGGTAAGCCGAGGACAGCAGAATCCACAAGTAGATGCCTACTTAGCCAAGCTGGAGCCTCACAGCCTGTTACCGGTGGGCTCGTCTTTGAAAATTTGTTATGTTGCCGATGGCACGGTCTCCATCTACCCAAGGCTTAATCCATGCATGGAATGGGATACGGCCGCTGCCGACGCCGTTCTACGAGCCGCTGGTGGCACAGTTCTGCAACTTGATGAGCACCAACAGCCAGGCGCCCCGCTCATTTATAATAAGTCAGACTTGTACAACCCGCCGTTCATCGCTCAATTTTTGAGTTAGTTTATCTCGGGCGGTAAAAAGGCTACACTTAGCAGTAGTATGTTACAGAAAACCGTTAAGTCGTTAATCGAAAAATCGTTTAAGCTCTACCGCAAAACGCCCAAACAACTGCTGGCAGCGGTATTATTTGTCATCATAGTAGTTTTTTTGGTGCTGTATTTGCGCGGCACCGACTTTGAGCAATTACGAGACATCCGCATTAACTGGTATTGGATGGGCTGGTCGGTGCTGGTAGCACTAATCTTTCGCTACCTGATGGTGGTCATTTGGCGAGTGATTTTGCGGGCCCTGGGTGCCCCTCGTTTGCCTAGTTTCCGCCTGATGACCGATATTTATGCCAAATCTTGGCTAGCCCGCTATATCCCAGGCACCGTGCCCTGGATTGCCGGCAAGATTGTGATGGCTGCCAGCTACGGCATTTCTAAGAGTCGCCTAACGGTGTCTTCCTTACTAGAGGCCGGCATGCAAGTGGCTTCAGCAGTGGTGGTGTCTTTGGTATTGATTGGCTTTAGCCCGCGGATCAGTTCTATACCCTTAGTCTTGAGAGTTTTATTGGTGGCGGCCAGCGCTGCCGGCTTGGTTGTTTTGTCGCCACCCATATTTAATAGACTCTTAACATTGGCGCATAAGCTTTTTCGGAAAGGTGACCCTCACGTTGAGCTCAAAATAAACGGTTCGGCCGTTTGGCGGTCCTTCAGCTGGTTTGTTTTGGCGACTTTTATTAATGGCGCCGCCTGCTTTTTATTGATTCATGCTCTGGTGCCCAGTTTACCTGGAAACCTGTTTTTGTACGTTGTTGGCGCCTTTGCCCTGGCTGGCGCTATTGGCATGGCTACCCCACTACTGCCCAGCGGCATAGGCGTCCGCGATGGAGCCCTACTGGTGTTGTTGTCGGCCGTCTTCCCGCGCGACATCGCCCTGGCGGTAACCGTCATTTCACGCGTTTGGCAAATCGCCGCCGACCTAATCTTTTTTGCTATCGCTTGGTCGGTGCGCAAACTGTGGCCAGCTGAACAACCTAATTAAGCGGCATTTCATACTGGGTGCAAGCTTAGGGCTTTTTGCGGCGGGCGCTGGGCCACCAGATGCGACTACCTAGGTCGTAAGTCAGCGACGACAGTAATAGAGAACGAACGACGATAGTGTCTAGCAAGACGCCAAACGATACGATGAAGGCAATCTGGGCCAAGAACAAGATAGGAATGACGCTGAGGGCCGCGAAGGTGGCCGCTAAAACGATGCCGGCCGAGGTAATGACGCCACCGGTTACCTCTAGAGCGTGAATGATGGCTTGGCGAGTGGTGCTGTGCATGGCTTCTTCGCGGACGCGGGTCATTAGGAAGATGTTGTAGTCCACGCCCAGGGCTACTAAGAATATGAAGCCGAATAGCGGCACGGCCGGGTCGGAACCGGCAAAGTGAAACAGATGGTTAAAGACTAGTGCCGAAACGCCCAAAGTGGCCAGGTAACTCAAGATTACCGTGCCAATTAAGATGGCCGCCGAAACCACTGAGCGCAGCAGCAACATCAGGATGATGAAGATGACAATCAGGACAATGGGAACAATCTTGTGCAAATCGGCGTTGGCAGTATGGTTGGAGTCTAGTTGGATGGCTGATTCGCCGCCGACTAGGCCCTGTATGTTGTTGTCGCGCAGTGTTTGGCGCAGCTGCGTTACGGTGTTGCCGGCGTTTGGTGAGTCGGCGGCGACTAGCAGAGTGACGTTTATTAGCGACTGTCCGTCGACTACTTTGGGAGGCAACTTAGCATAGGGGGAACCGCCAGTATAAACCGCTTCTTGGCCAACGCCGCTCACCCTGGATAGAACTTGCATGGCGCGGCCAGTATCTTTAGCGTTAACAATGACCGTGGCTGGGCTGCCGGAGCCAGCCGAAAAGTGCTTGGCCAAAACAGCTTGGCCGTCGACAGCATTACTCTTTTTAAGCAGGCTAGCAGTCTGCGACACGCCGCTGGCTTTAAATTGGCTGGCGCCAACGGCAAAGGCTATCAAAACAACAGCGCAAATTACCCATACCCTGCGGTAATGGTGCTTAACCAAGTGGGCTACCCTGCCCCACAAACTGCGCGGCTTAACTAACTGTTGGGCTGTAATACCAGGCTGGTACTTGGGTGTGACCGGCCAAAATGCCTTACGCCCCAGTAGTACTAACATGGCGGGCAGCAGCGTCATGGCAGCTACAAAGGCGAACAAAATGCCCAAGCCGGCAATGGGGCCCAGGCTGCGGTTAGAATTCAGTTCCGAGAATAGCAGGCAGAGCAAGGCGGCAATAACAGTGGCGGCTGAGGCCAAAATTGGCTCAAAAGCGCCTTTGTAGGCCTGCGCCACAGCTACCCATCGCGACTGGGCCAAGTGCAAGGCCTCCTTGTAGCGGGCAATGAATAGCAGAGAATAGTCGGTGGCAGCGCCAATCACCAGAATCGATAGAATCCCCTGGGTCTGGCCATTCAACTTTATAACATTGTGCAAGGCTAGCTGGTAAACCAGCAGAATCGCTGCGCTAAGGGCAAACATAGCCGTCAGCAGCACCATAAATGGCAGCAACACCGAGCGGTAAACTAGCAGAAGAATCACAAAGACAGCCACCAAGGCCACCACTAGCAAAATGCCATCGATGCCACTAAAAGCGGTGATCAGGTCGCTAACCAAGCCGGCCGGCCCAGTCACGTAAGCTGTCATGCCTTTAGGCAGATTCTTATTAACGGCGCTGCGCAGGCTGTCGACGCTGGCTTTAACCTCTTGGCTGCTGTCGATTTGGACAATGAACTCCACTGCCCTGCCATCTTTAGACGGAATTGGCCCAGCCACAGACCCTTCGGCCTGGGGTACGCCTTGAATGCCCTTAAAAGCGTTGGTTAAGCCGGCCAATTGGCCCAATTGCTGGGGCTCAATCTTATGCGTCGACTCAATAACCACAATGGCGGGCACGGTTTTGGAGTCGTAGAATTGTTGCTGAATATTTTGGGCTTTGGTACTCTCGGCGTTAGCTGGCAAAAAACTAGCTTGATCATTCTTGGTGACATTGTTAATTTTGCCAAAAGTCGGTCCACCTACCCCTGCCACCGCCAGCCAGACTAATATTACTAATACCGGGGCAAGCCGCCGGAACCATTTGTTTTGATAAGCTTTTCGCATAGTTTTATGGATTTTATTCATACTAATTAGTATAGGCTATTAACGATTGTTTGAAGCTATTTATTACTTTTTTTGCCAGCAACAATTAAGATTTTGCCGAACTGTCAGCACCGTGTTTAATCAGGATTGCTGGTTTTCAGAGGAGATGTCATGAATCTCTGGTAGGCTTTGTTCGGTCACGTTCTGAGCGTCTGCGGCGACCACTCGCGCAGCCCTAGCCATGGCATCCCTGTCCCGTAGGGTAGCCCGGCGTTGGCGCTCGGTTAAGCCGCCCCAGATGCCGTTAGGCTCGCGGGTAGATAGGGCATAGTCGCGGCATTGCTTTAGGACGGCACAACCGGCACAAACGGCTATGGCTTTGGCCGAGTCGGGGTAACCGTCGACTGCATAAAAGTCGATGCCTGTCCCTCCGGAACAGGCAGCTTGGTCTTGCCAATCTTGCCGAGCGCCAGATAGACCGTCGTACAAAAAGTCTAGGGCTACCCTGACCGCTGGCCACCCCGCTTGCGGATCTACGCAATTCTCGGCTACTAATTGCTGCAGCTGACTGTAGCGGGCCATTACTTGGCTATCATCAGTCAGAATTGGTTGCCCGGCTAGATCGCGAAGCGCCGTCTTCATATCGCCTAACCGGAGTTTGCCTGGATCTCCGCCCTCCATAATGTAATTGGCGGCAGCTGGTTCGGGCGCTGCTACACGCTCTACGGGTTCCACAATTTCGTCTGGAGCCGCCGTTCCTCCGACAACCGTTTTTGACCGTTTGCGCCGCCGTTGCTTGGGAATAAGTTCGGCCGGAATAGCCTTGCGGAACAGCCGCACAAATAGTTCGGCTTGCCCCTTAACATTGTCTTTGTCGGCTAGCGCATCTAAACGCTTGCTAAAAGTGGCGTCGCTGATGACGCCTTCTTCGTTTAGAGCCTCCAAAATGTTGGTTTGAACAGACCGGACGGCCTGCATAGCGGCCGCCTTTTTTGGGCCTTGGCTGCGCAAAACACCTGTGTAAGCCATAGTCAGTTCACGGTTAGCCGCCACCACCTGAAAGACCTCGCCAAAGGCTTCCATGGTATCGGGGTGTTTTTTGGCATCTTGGGCAGACAGACCCAGCTCCTGCCTATACTGGTGGAAGGCTACTAATTTGTCGACAAACATCTGCGTATCAGCCGATACAGGAATCTCTGTCGTCATTGCCATCGTTCTCGCCTCCGTACTTCCCTTTGCGCTTATTCGATGTCCCTATATTAGCACTGGGTGACAAAACGGCAAGCTTTAGTTACCGGGACCTCATGGCGTCGTAAACCATATGCATAAAGTCGTCTTGGGCGCAATGGGCGGCCGCTAAGAAGTCGGTCCGAGATACCCAGGATTGCTGGGAGTGCTCCCAGCTCAAGACGATGTTGGGACGTACATTTAGGTGAGCCACGAACAGGTAATAATGCGTGCCGATTGGCGAATATCGGTCACTGTCGTAAATCTGCTTGGGCTGGTCGCCCGACACGTCGACGCCGGTCTCTTCAATCACCTCTCGCAGCAACGTTTGCAGAATTGTTTCGCCGGCTTCCGTGGTGCCGCCCGGCAAGTCAGCGTCATGGCCAAAACGAGGATGGTCGTGGCGCGTTAGTAGCAAATATTGACCATCGGCATCGATCATCACCAGCTTGGCAACTTGTTTGCTATTTTTCGCAGGACTTGGCATAGACGTTCAGTATAGCAAATTAGTCAGTGACATAGTTTTCGCCTAGGCTTTACGGGGCAGCGGAATAAACATGCTGGTGTGGCGTTTGTAGGCTTGGAACTGGGGGTTGTTCTGATATTTTTTTTCTAGCATTGGTACGCCGGAAACTTTGAGGATCAAAAAAGTGATCATAAGTGGGCCTAGCAGTCCTAATAAACCGTAGCTAAAGGTTGTAGCCATCAGACCAATCGCCCACCACTGCGTTACCTCGCCAAAATAATTGGGATGACGTGTGTAGCGCCACAGACCAGCTTGCATGACGCGGCCCTTGTTTTGCGGTAGCTTGAGAAAGTTGGCTAGCTGGCGGTCGCCCACTGACTCAAACCCAAAGCCCACTAGCCATAGCGCCGTCGCTAAGGCTAAAGGCCAGTTAATTGGTCCTTGCCCATAGGTGGCAATCAGCATTACCGGCACAGCGATAACTAGCAGCAAGAAGCCTTGCAATAAAAAGATTTGCAAATAAGATCGAACATAAAACCAACGCCGCCAACTTTTACGCCAGGCCTGGTAGCGGAAGTCCTCCGGTTTGCGACGGTTGCGCAGGCCAATGTGCAAACTCAGGCGGGTGCCCCAAATAATCACCAAACCTAAAACCAGCAAAGCCGGGCCCGAAGTATTGCGGTTCAATAAAACTGCTGTTAGGCTGGCCACCACAAAACCAAATCCCCAAGCTACGTCTGCAATATCGTTGCGTTTGATTAGCGCAGCTACCAAGAATAGTAGCGACATATAAGCAAAGATGCTCAGGCCAGCCCAGATTAGAGTGTGTGTAAATTGGCCAAACATTTATTTGATCAGGCTCTTTAAAATTACTACCGACAGCAGGCAGACGGCCGCCGACAACACCGTTCCCCAGATCATATCTACGACGGTCACAAT
>JBDTKG010000014.1:0-1635 GCA_039935435.1 Saccharimonadales bacterium (SeqCode)
AGCGTGGCTCATCAGGCAGCATTGGACGCCGGTGGCGCTACCATTGCCGTGCTGCCCAGTAGCCTAGAGCGCATTTATCCGGCCAGTCATCAACATTTGGCAGAGGATATAGCTAAGCGAGGCGGGGCGCTGGTTAGCGAGTATCAGCCCGGTACCGCGCCCATGAAACACCAATTTATTGCCCGTAACCGGCTGATAGCCGGATTAAGTCAGGCCGTACTGGTCAGCGAGGCCGCGCATAACAGTGGTAGCCTTCATACCGCCAACTTTTGCTTGGAGCTCGGCAAACCAGTTTTGGCGGTACCGGGTAATATTAATAGCCCCGGCAGCGTTGGGTGCAACCGGCTAATCCAAACAGGGGCGGGACCGGTACTCGACATTAACGACATTCTAGAGGTGCTTCACATAGCAGGCGCCGCCAACGCGCCGCCGATCGGTGGCAACCCAGCCGAACAAACCATCTTAGATTTGCTGGGGCAGGGCATTAGCGATGGCAACGCCTTGCTTGTGGGCAGCCTGCTGGCAGTGCCCAAGTATCACCAAACAATGACCATGTTGGAGCTAAAAGGCTATGTCAAAGCACTGGGCGGTAATAGTTGGCAAATTAAATATGGCTAGCGGATGCGGTAGAGATGGTAATTTGCATTTGTGGCAGCACTAGCGTAACCTAACGGGTTGTTACACAGCTTGTAATCATAAGAGTCAATTCTAAACAGTTAATTATATAAGGTATACTAAAGCATCACGCATATGTCTAAAAACTTAGTAATAGTAGAGAGCCCCGCCAAAGCCAAGACGATCGAAAAGTATCTTGGCAAGGATTTCACGGTCAAAAGTAGTTTTGGCCATGTTCGTGGTTTGCCTAGCAAAAATGGCAGCGTTGACGTCGCCAAGCAGTTTGCCCCAAAGTACGCTGTTGATCCCGACAAACGCAAAGTACTAGCCGAGCTCAAAAAAGCCGCCCAAGGTAGCACTGTTTGGTTGGCCTCTGATGAAGACCGTGAAGGCGAAGCGATTGCTTGGCATGTCGCCGAGGTCCTCAAGCTGGACCCCAAAACCACTAAACGGATAGTTTTCCACGAGATTACCAAACCGGCCCTCGATGCCGCCATCAAAAACCCGCGAATTATAGATATGCCTCTGGTAGAAGCCCAACAGGCCCGCCAATCTCTAGATTATTTGGTTGGCTTCGAGCTGTCACCGGTGCTGTGGCGGAAAGTCCGCCCGCAGCTGTCGGCCGGCCGCGTCCAGAGTGTAGCCGTGCGCCTGGTGGTCGAGCGAGAGCGCGACATCGAACAACACCAAGCTGTCTCAACCTATAAGATAACCGCTGTCATGCTGCCACACAATCAGGCCCAGCAGGCCAATCTAAAAGCCGAGTCAGCTGTTAAATATAACGATTCTGCGCAGGTACGCCAGATTCTAGAAGATTTCGCCAAAAGCGATTTTACAGTGGCCGATGTTAGCCAAAAACCGTCTGTCCGCAACCCCTCAGCCCCCTTTACGACCAGCACGCTGCAGCAGGAGGCCAGCAATAAACTGGGCTATAGCCCGCGGCACACCATGCAGTTGGCCCAACGTCTGTACGAGGCCGGTGCCATTACTTATATGCGTACTGACTCCGTCAATCTTAGC
>JBDTKG010000015.1:0-5609 GCA_039935435.1 Saccharimonadales bacterium (SeqCode)
CTTTGAGCTTACGGTTCCACAAGTACGTCGTTGGTAGGGCAATCCGGACTAGCGGCCGGCGGACTTTATCCGCTCGCGGTGCTCGGAAAGGGGCTTCCTGCGCGCCGCATGTTCTACGGCCCTGCGACTACTGTCGGCTCCGCCACCAGGCCGCATAACCAAGTGTAGCCACAAACAAAAAACGACTCTCAGAAGAGAATCGTTTTTTGTTGGTCGGGGTGACAGGACTTGAACCTGCGACCTCACGGCCCCCAGCCGTACGCGCTACCAACTGCGCCACACCCCGATATTTATGACCACTGCATTGTAACTTAAATTGCCTCGACCGACTAGGCGGGCAACATTTAAGTGTTCAGTCAGCCAATACTGCTATAATGCCTATGGCTGGTAATGCTGTAAATCTCACAGCAAATATAACAGAGGTAGAAACGATGTAGTTCTGTAAAACAAAACAGCCCGCGAGGGGCTGCTTTGGCGTCAGATTATCTGTAAGCCGGGTTCTGTATCCTGCCGAGCAGGACTGCTAATCATCTATCTAGTTCTGCCGTTGCCGACACAATCGAGCGGTTCTTATGATGAACTATGGCGGGAAGCCAGCTGGCCGAAGCCAACGAAAGTTCATCTCCTTGCAGCTGGTAGGGTTTACCATTCTTTAGCCGTCACCGACCAAGATTGTGAGCTCTTACCTCACTCGTTTCACCCTTACTCCGCTTGCGCGGGGCGGTATCGTTTCTGTGGCACTTTCCCTAGGGTTACCCCCGGTTGCCGTTAGCAACTACCACTCCCTATGCTGCCCGGACTTTCCTCCTACCCTAAAGGGCAGGCGATTAGCCGATAATCTGACCCCTGTAGTATAGCATAAGCTAGCTTATTTGCTGGCTGTAGCGGCTTTGACGGCGGCAGGCTTGCTGTCGCTAGCTTTGACCACGGCGCTAAAGGCACCCGGCTCGTTGACGGCTAACTCGCTAAGCACCTTGCGGTCCAAAGTGATGTTGGCACCCTTTAGAGCGGCGATCAGACGGCTGTAGGTGGTACCGTTCAGCCGAGCACCAGCGTTGATACGAGCATTCCACAGTTGGCGGAAGCTACGCTTGCGGTTGCGGCGATCGCGGTATGAATAGACTAGCGACTTGGTAATAGCTTGCTTACCACGGCGGACGCTGGAGCGGTTGCCCCTGGTCATGCCCTTGGTAGCTTTACGAATCTTGTTATGTTTGGCGTGGGTGGTGACGCCTCGTTTTACGCGCATTCTTAAACTCCTAGTACTTTCTTGATGGTTTTGGTGACGGTGCCGCTCATCGGCTCTAAACCAGCGAAACGGCGCTTACGGCCGGCTGATTTTTTGGTTAATTTATGGCTAACACCAGAGTGACGGCGCAAAACTTTGCCGTTTTTGGTGATTTTGAAGCGGTCTTTGGTGCCGCTATGCGTCTTTAGCTTTGGCATGAGGGTTACTCCTTATTAAGAAACTTAATTGTTTTCCGGCTAACTGGGGCTTTTGGTCGACAACAATGCTGTCTCCGTAGCCTTCGATTACCTTGTCGGCAAGTTTAAAACCCAGCTCTTTGTGGGCTAACTCCCGTCCGCGGTAAAAAACGGTTAACTTAACTTTGTGCCCGACTTCTAAAAAGCCGTTTACTTTGTTGAGTTTAACGCCTAGGTCGTGATCGCTAATCTTGAGACCAAAACGCATCTGTTTGATCTCGAGGTTCTTACTGGTCCGCTTGGTTTTCTGTAGCTGTTTAGTCCGCTGGTAATTATATTTACCCCAGTCGACAATCTTAGCTACGGGCGGATCAGCGTTGGGAGAGATTTCTACCAAGTCGAGGCCTTGTTGGCGAGCTAACGCCAGCGCCTCTGTTCGATCCAAAACACCGAGTTGCTGACCAGCGTCATCTAGGACGCGTAAGCGGGGAGCGCGAATATGATCGTTCACGCGGGTGTACTTGTCGATGTGTGCGTTCTCCTTAACCTTATTATTTAGCTTGCCTACCATTGTAACAGATACCATAACAGAGGTCAAACATTAATCAGCCGTTAGCTGGTTACTACTTGAGATATTCTGTATTGCAGCGCTTCACTGAGGTGTTGATCGTTAACTTGCTGACTGTTGTCCAGGTCGGCGATAGTGCGGGCTACTTTTATGGTTTTTATATAGGCACGTGCCGACAAATGATGCCGCTGCGCCGCTTGGCGCAGCAAACTACGGGCCGCCGTCGTCAAATGGCTGACCTCCTTCAGGCTGTTATTGTCGAGGTTAGCATTGAGCCCCTTAGTCTGCCGTTGGCGACCGGCCAGCACTCGTTGCCTGATATCGGCGCTGGTTTCTTGATGGCTCTCGGAATCTAGCAGGCGGTGGTTGGTTGTATCGCTAACGGCTACAAACAGATCAATACGGTCTAGAATAGGCCCCGACAGTCGTTGTTGGTAGCGACTTATCTGGTATGGAAGGCAGCGACAGGCCCGAGCTGAGCCAAAGAAGCCGCAGGGGCATGGATTGGCTGTGGCTACCAGGGTAAAGTTAGCCGGATAGGTTACCGTCTGTCTTAAGCGGCTGATAGTAACTACTTTGTTTTCCAGTGGCTGCCGCAGCGATTCGATGGTGGCCCGCCGGAACTCCGGCAGCTCGTCTAAAAACAAAACACCGCCATGGCTTAAGCTGACTTCGCCCGGTCGCCCCCGGTTGCCACCACCGATTAAAGTGACTTGACTAGCTGTATGGTGGGGCGCCCGGAAGGGCCTGGTCCAGACGATTTGCTCAAATTGCCGCTCTGCCAGGCTTTGTAGGTGAGTTATCTCCAAGACCTCTTCGACGCTGGGCGCTGGCAAAATAGACGGCAGGGCTTGAGCTAGCATGGTTTTGCCAGTACCTGGCGGGCCGCTCAGTAAAACGTTATGACCACCGGTGGCTGCGATCTCCAGAGCTCTTTTGCTGGTCTCCTGCTCGCTAATATCACCAAAATCATAGTAGCTATTGGCCGACCGGTCGGGTTTATGATCTGGTGGCCTCTGAGTGAAACCTTGGCCAGACCGTCGGCCGCGGATGGCCCCCAGCCCCGAAAGATGACAATAAAGTTGGTTTAGGCTGCGGACGGGGTATAGCTTAATGCCGGGAATGAGATCGGCTTGTGCCAAATTGGCGACCGGAATGAAGAACTCATCGAATCCGAGCTGCCTAGCCGCCAGTAATTTGCCAATTAATCCCCGGACCGGACGGACAACGCCGCTCATGCCAAGCTCGCCAATAAACATTTGATGGTCGGTGGGCGGCCGCTGACAGCCTTTATCGGCAACGATAATGGCCGCCGCCATGGCTAAGTCGAAGCCGGTGCCATCCTTCGGTATATCGCCCGGCGCCAGATTAATGGCCACTCGTTTACGCGGGAAGACTAACTGACTACTAGCAAATGCACCCCTTAAGCGTTCCTTGGCCTCCTCTAGGGCTTTGTTGGCAAAGCCGACTATAACTACCGCCGGTAGGCCATTGCTTAGGTGACACTCCACGTCTACTACTACGCCGCGTAGGCCAATCTCGATAATACTGCTCAATCTAGTAGTAACCGGTTTTGGGGGTTTAATTGCATCCATATAAATCATTGTAGGACTGTCACGAGGGCGGTGCAAAAATAATGAAAATCCGCTTAAATCTTTGTTGATCTAAGCGGATTCTCGGGCTTTTTAGTTTGTCTTTGAGGTTTTGGTGTGATGTGTTTTTTTCAAGGAACAACGGCTTGCGAGAAGCCGTTGTTGAAGGTCTTTTTGTTTTTGAGCACTTTTTTTATTCAAGCGCTGTATGTATCTTATAAACTACTCAAAACTATGTCAACACGATAATGCTAATAAATTTTCTAAAGCTGTGCATAACTTTTGCTAATCGTCCGCCAAAACTTAACATTCGGCAGGTTCTGGGGCCTTTTAGAGACTATATATTGTTGCTATCCAATGGCTTCGGCTTATTTTAGGCAATTGAGCCGGTTGAAAGCCCCATGGCCGAAAAGCCATTGCAGGATAGTCTGCATATAGTAAACCAGTTAATTACTTACCAACTTGAAATTTACTGCATATATACTCATTTGGTAGTAATTCTCGATTTCTCGCTATTTGACGGTTAGGTTGGGTTGGCCGGGCAGTTAGCTGGCGAATTGGCCCTTTGTTGGGTTGTGTTGCCGCGGGCAAGGTCCAGCGGCCGTGGCTGGCAAGCTTTGGTCAGGCACGGCCCAGGAGTGCCCACCAGCCCAACTAAGTGATCGACGGATAGCCGTACGGTGTGGCCACCGTTTCGGCCGCTAATAGTCAATGCCGAACTTATAAATCAGTAGGTTCAAGGTGGGGTACTAAAAAAACTACCAGCAGACGCCTTGGGATGCGTGAAATACTTAAATTTTGGCAATAATCAATACTAAATTCATATAATCATAGTATTGAGTACAACGTAAAATTTGTTGTTCAGACGTCCTCAAAACAACAGCTACAGAGATAAATTGTAAATACAACAACAAGAATTATTGACAAATATGGCATTATGGCGTAAGTTTATAAGCGTAAGTAGAAACATCAATACTTACACGACTCCTGGTCCTAAATCAGACTAAATGGTTGCCCGAAAGCCATCGTTGGCAGCCTAAAATCCTAACCGATTTTAATGATTTGAGGACATGGCGAGAGCCCAAAATGTGTACAAAGTGCCTGTCATTTGAGCACAAAAAGGGAACTAAATCGTCGCTCTCGATTTGCCTAAAGCAAGTCAGAGCGGTCAGTCAAGTCATGGACGGTAAGCGCTTTAATAGTTTTTTTAACGAGCGGATTTGCCGTCCTGACTCCAATTTTAGAGTACCTATAGCTAAGCCAACACCAGTTTAATGGTGTTTTTTTTATGAAACTGATAGTGTTTTACTATGACTTCTCTTAGTATTTCGAAGCTTATCAAGCGACATCGATGGTTAATTCTTAACTTTTGCCTATATCTGTTGCTGGTTATTTGGTTGTTCACAACTAACCCTAATAGCCTACCGATCGTGTTGCTGATGGTGCCCGGCGTACTACTGTTTTTTAGCTTGTTTTTAAGCTTTCGTCTGCTGCTTGGCCGATTTTTCCCCAAGCAGCCCGCCTCAAAGCGGTCGCTGTACGCTATCTATCTGAGCGGCCTGCCGTCGTTTTTGTTACTGCTAAGCTCCGTTAACCAGCTGACGTGGCGTGATTTTACGCTGGTTTTGTTTCTGGTTATCTGCCTGTGGTTCTATACGGGGCGCATCAATTTGGCTAAGTCTTAAAATCTGCTGTTAAGCAGTGGTACGCTAACGGTTAAATCTGCTATAATTCATACTCAAATGGACCCTACTAACGTACACAACGCTAATTTAAACCTGCCGCCGCTGCAACTACCAGAGGTCAAGCCGCCAGCGTCTCAAGAGCAGGCGATTGATCCGGCTGCTCCAGCCCCTAATTATAGTGAGCAGGCCGGGCAGCCCGGTGGTGAGCAAGCCATGTCTGAGCAGCGTAATATGGAGATGGCCGGTAGCAGCAGCCAGCCTATGGCCGCTTCTACCCCTGGTCCAGCCGGTCTAAATACGGCCCTTCCGGTTGGCTCTGGCTTTGATCCGGCACAAGTT
>JBDTKG010000016.1:0-4830 GCA_039935435.1 Saccharimonadales bacterium (SeqCode)
TTGCGCTTGGTTATAACCATAGCCCGCGGCGGAAAGCCAATCCCAAATTCTTCGACTTCAATGCCGTTGCGGCGAGCCATGATAAAGTGCCCAAACTCGTGGGCAATCACCAGACAAATAAATAGGATTAGGCCGGCGATTAGTAATAAAATCGACATTAGGCGCCAAACCGCCTTTGACGCTGGGCATAGGCTTGCAGGGCAATGTCCAGATCATTAGCAGAGAAGTCGGGCCACAAAACATCACTAAAATAGAGTTCGCTATAAGCGGCCCGCCAGAGCATAAAACCGCTTAGTCGGCGCTCTCCGGAGGTCCGAATCAAAAAATCAATTGGTGGCAGCTGTGGCTGGTACAGATGACTAGCTAAGTTTTCGATAGTAATCGGACTTCCGCTATTTGCGGCAGCTTGAGCAGCTTGGACTATCTCATCCTGCCCTCCGTAGTTAAAACACAGCGCAAGTGTCCCGATTTGGTTACTGGCCGTCTGAGCCACAGCCTTATCTATGGTGCCTAGAATAGCTTTGTCGATTCCACGGCGCTCGCCTAGCATAACCAACTTTATACCGGCTTCATCAAAAGTAGCCAGGTGCTTGTCGATTCCCTTGCTAACCAGCGACATCAGGAATGAAACCTCCTCCTGGGTGCGCTGCCAGTTTTCGGTCGAAAAAACAAAGGCGGAGACAACTTTAACACCACGCTCAAAGGCTGCCAAAGCAACATCCTTTAAAGCCTCTAAGCCCTGGCGGTGTCCATTCAGCGTCGGCTGACCGTGCTGCTTGGCCCAACGGCGGTTACCGTCCATGATTATCCCCAGATGGGCCGGGACGGTAACACTTGCTGCTTTTGTTTCTGTCATCTGCCAAGCATTATAGCAAACAACTGCCTCTTTAGGCTGTTTTGGGCGAGTCTAAATTCAGGTCTTTTTTGACTTTGACGTAGCACTGCTGGCAAAGGTGATATTTATGAACCTGGTTTTTGGCGTCAGGTGGCCCCAGCAAAATCGCGCCGAAAATAGTTAACTCTTGTTGGCAGCTGTCACAGATTGGTTGGATGGCCACATTAACCCTTAGACGGTTAAGATTTCGGTTTCTTTGGCTTTGGCGGCAGCGTCGGCTTTGGCTTTGGCGGCTGTCATGGCTTCTTCGACTTGAGTTGTCAGACGTTTGGCATCGTCTTCGCCGATGTCTTTGTCTTTTTTGGCTTCGTCGATAGTGTTGATGGCTTCGTGGCGGACGGCTCGCATGGCGATCATGCAGTCTTCAAGCTTGGTGCCAACAATTTTGGTGATATCGCGGCGACGTTCCTCAGTTAAAGGAGGAATTGGGATGCGCACAACGTGGCCGTCGTCGCTAGGGTTAAAACCTAAGCTTTGATTGTCGCGAATAGCGTTGCTAATAGCCGCCAAATTGCCGGGGTCGAACGGTGTAATTTGCAGCAGTTGGGCCTCTGGTGCCGTAACATTGGCTACCTGGTTAAGGGGCATCGGCGTGCCATAGGCTTCGACCATGATGCCATCCAGCATTCCTGCGCTGGCGCGGCCAGTCCTTAGCTTATTTAGTTCGTCCTGAAAGCGGCTAATCGCGCCGTCCAGTTTGGTTTTAGCTTGGTCGATAATTTGTTGTGGTGTCATCTACTCTATAGTATATGCGCTTTAGCTGATTTCGCCCAGAGCCAAGCGGCTGAAACGGCGGACAACGATGTTTTCGCCTAGTTTAGCAATGTGCTCTTTGATGAACTGGTCGACGGTGATGTCGGGGTTTTTAACATAAGGTTGGCTGAGAAGGCAGCGTTCGGCGAAGTGTTTAGCTAACATGCCGTCAACAATCTTGTCGAGCATGGCGGCCGGCTTGCCTTCGGCTTTAGCCTTGTCGGCAAATTCGGCTTTGGCGGTGGCCTGAACATCGGCTGGGATATCACTGGAGCTAACGTACTGCGGCGCGCTAGCGGCAATGTGCAGACCCAAGTCTTTGACCAGGTCAGTAAACAGTTCGTTGCGGGCCACAAAGTCGGTTTCGCAGTTAACTTCTACCAAAACACCGATGCGGCCGTCGTGCACATAGCTGCCAATTAAGCCGGCACGGGCTTCGCGCTCGCCGCGTTTTTCGGCTTTGGTGAGACCTTTTTTGCGCATGGCTTCTAGGGCTTTGTCGAAATCACCTTTGACTTCGTCCAGGGCAGCTTTGGCGTCGGTTAGCCCTACGCCGGTTAGGTTTTTAAGGCGTTTTACGTCTTCGATATTAACAGCCATTATTTTGCCTCCGCGGCGATAGCTTCAGCCTTGGCTGGCTGAGGCGCTTGGTCTTTATCGACTTCAACTTTTTTAACTTTAGCTTGGCCGGCCATGATGGCGCTCTTAACATAGCTAGTGATTAGCTCGATAGTCTTAACGGCGTCGTCGTTGGCCGGAATTGGGAAATCTATCAGGCTGGGGTCGGCGTTGGTGTCGACGATGGCAATGATAGGTACGCCTAGTTTGCGAGCCTCACGCACGGCGTTGTCTTCGGTAAGAATATCGGTGATGAAAATAGCGCCCAATTTAGGAGCTAACTCTTTGATACCACCGTAAATGTGATTCATGTCGTCGATTTCTTCTTGGTAACGCTGAACTTCTAGCTTGCCGTATTTGGCAGCCAAAGCACCGGATTCCATCTTGGCCTCTAACTCTTTGAGGTGCTTGATGCGGCCACCCATGGTGTTGCGGTTGGTCAGCATGCCGCCCAACCAGCGCTCAGTGACGTATGGCATATTAAGCTCAACGGCAGTAGTTTTAACAATGTCTTTAGCCTGGCGCTTGGTGCCGACTAGCATAACTTGCTTGCCCTGACTGGCCACGTCTTGGATAAAGTTGAGGGCGCGGTCTAGCTCCACGACTGTTTTGGTAAGATCAATGATGTGATTTCCGTCACGTTTACTGTGAATGTACTGGGCCATTTTGGGGTGCCAGCGGCTCGATTTGTGGCCAAAGTGAGCTCCGGCCTCTAATAGTTTGGTGATGTCTACATCTGTAGCCATAGTTTTAACTCCTTCTTGATTCTTGATCTTCACTCGGGGTGCTCATCAGGCCCTACAAAGGCGACTGGCGAGAGAATCTATTTTATTGAAACCCAAGCTGATTAATTTGTAATACCAGTATTGTAACAGATAGCATCACCGATGACAACTAACTAAGCGCCCGGCCGGGCAGAGTCCTCGGCCAAGCATCTATTGGCCTGCGGATGCCCTGTCGAGGCACTTAGTTAGCTGTCACGACGCAGTCTGTACAACGTTGTTAGGCTAGCTCTTCATCGGAGCCTGCTGCCAGCAGAGGCATTGACTGATGGCTAACAGATGTGTATAATCTGTTTTTGACTATGAAGAAAACTATCCACCCTAACACCTACCGACCCGTGGTCTTTCAGGACCTCAACAATGACAGCAAGTTCCTAACTCGCTCGACCGTTGCCACCGAAGACACCATCAAATGGGAAGACGGCCAAGACTACCCACTAGTTAAGGTACACATCAGTAGCAGCTCTCACCCCTTCTTTACTGGCGAAGAGCGCGTTTTGGACATCGAAGGCCGCGTCGACAAGTTTAAAAACCGAGCCGAAGCCGCCAAAAAAGCACTGGACGCCCGCAAAAAAGCGGCCGCCAAAGTGCGCGTTCGCAAATCCGATGATGATGACGAAGACGAGGCCAGCACCAAATCTGCTAAATCTGAATAGTTAAACTAGCCTTAAGCCGCCCGATCCAGCAAGATTTGGCGGTTTTTGTATATACTAAGGACTGATATGGACAAAAAAGAAGCCGCCCTGCGGGCCGAACTAGCCGAACTGCAAACCACTTTGCAGGATCCGGCTATTTTTAGCACCTCGCAGTACCCGCGTTTGGCTCGCCGTCAAAGCTGGCTGAACGACACCTTGGCCATGTTTGCCGAGTTGGCGCAGTTGGCTGATAAAATTGGCCAAGCTCAGGAGCTAGTCGACGCCAAAGGCGAGCTGGCTGAAATGGCTGACGAAGAGGTATTAGAACTGCAGGACAAGCAAACAGTCATCGAGCAGAGCTTGGCCGAGGCCCTAACGCCGCGCGACCCCAATGATGACAAAGACGTTATTATGGAAATTCGGGCGGCGGCTGGCGGCGACGAGGCCAGTTTATTTGGCGGCGAGTTATACCGAATGTACATTCGCTGGTGCGAAAACCACCAATTTAAGGCAGAGTTAATAAGTGAGAGCCCCTCCGAAGCGGGCGGTTTTAAAGAAATTATTTTTGCAGTTCACGGCGCCGAAGCCTATCGCCAGCTCAAGTTCGAAGCCGGCGTCCACCGTGTGCAGCGTGTGCCCGTTACCGAAAGCCAAGGCCGAATCCACACCAGCACTGTGACCGTAGCCGTCATGCCCGAAGCCGAAGAAGCCGACATCGAGATTAACCCCAGCGACCTCAAAATCGACGTTTTCCGCTCTGGTGGGCACGGTGGTCAATCCGTTAATACCACCGATTCAGCGGTGCGCATCACTCACCTGCCCTCTGGATTGGTTGTCACTAACCAAGACGAGAAATCCCAGATTAAAAACAAGTTAAAAGCGATGGGCGTGCTGCGCTCGCGCTTGCTGCAAGCCAAAATCGATGAAGAAGCCAAACAGCTCAGTGACTCCCGCAAAAAGTTAATTGGTAGTGGCGACCGCAGCGAAAAAATTCGTACTTATAACTTCCCTCAAGACCGCATTACCGACCACCGGATTGGCTATAGCCGCTCTAACATCCCGGCAGCGTTGGCCGGCGATATCGACGACCTAATAGAAAAGCTCTCGCAATATGAGCGAGAGCTAATCAACCAGGAGTAAGCTAGCT
>JBDTKG010000017.1:0-3436 GCA_039935435.1 Saccharimonadales bacterium (SeqCode)
TGGCCTGATTACGGAATTCCTCGACTTGCTGGGCGCTATACGGGTCGGCGTAGGCTCGGCCACTGGCTACTAATTTGTCGGCCCACTGTTTATAGATGTCTAGACGTTGGCTTTGGCGGTATGGCCCCAGCTGGCCACCGCCCCATGGGCCTTCGTCGGGCTCTAGGCCTAAAGCCACCAGGCTGTCCATAATATGCTGATCGGAGCCCTCGACTTCTCTGACCTTATCGGTATCTTCGATACGCAGCACAAATTGGCCGTCGGCTTGACGGGCAATTAACCAAGCGAATAAAGCCGTTCTGATGCCGCCGACATGCAAAAACCCGGTTGGGCTGGGTGCAAAACGACTGCGAACGGGGCTTTGAGGGGGCTTAGACAAGGACATATTACTGTTATTGTAACAGATTAGAGGCTGTTAATAATATTGAGCAACTGGCCATTACTCAAGTTGGCCTGACCCTTAACTTGGTACCACAGCCCGTTACTGACCCACGTGGCATTGGTGCTGCTGCTTGTGGCGCTGCCATCAAGGTAGATAGTTTTGCCGGCATTTTGAATGGTTTGGTATTTGCCGTAGGTGGGCTTGACGAAGCTATCTAACAGATTGCTACTGGTCCAGTCGGATTGAGTCTGGGTGACTTGATAGGAGCGATTGTCGGTGTTGGACTGAAAGCCCACCGTCACCTGCCCGGGTATGGCCTCGATACTACGATTTATGTGAAAGCCAGCTGGCGTGTAATTAGGTAACGAAGCGGTAATGCCGGCTTTGGCATCGGCTAGGTGCAGAGAAAGGCCCGGCAAATTGTGATAGGCCAAGAATCCACCCAAAACCACTACTACCAAGCTGGCCATCGATAATTTAACGGCTTTGGCACCGGCTTTGGTGGGCTTGGGCTGGCGGTGGCTGGTAGAGGTTTGGAGCTCCTTGGCAAAGGCATTGGCAGCGGCCGTCGGCCGTGCCGCATTGGTAGCCTGTTGGCTGGCCAAAGCTGCCTCGGGATGAGGCTGAACCGGTAAGTGCTCAACTCTCTTGTCAATAGCACTAATGCCAGGGCTGCTGCTAAAACTAAAACGTTGGACGGCCGAGCTACGGGGCACTTGGCTGGCTCGCTCTAGTCTTTCTTGGAGTTTGCTGTTGGGATCGATTAGGTTGCCCGAGACTGGTGCGCTGGCCTCGGTAGGACTTTGGCTACTGCTAGCGGAACTTATTTGGACTGCGGCTGGTTGGCTGTCGGTTTGAGGCACGCTAACGGCGCTGCGCATTAGTGTTTGCGACTTTTCGACAGTCCGCTTTTGAATTGACTGGTCGCCGTTGTTGCGGCTGGCGCTGGGCACCGCTGGTGCGGGCACAGTTACAGGGGTGCTAGACGGCGGGCTGGCAACTGGGCTAACCGGTCTGGCGGGGTTGGCTGGAGCCGAGCTGGCTTTAAAGAATCCGTCAACATTGCGGCCCGGGCTGGCTGGAGTTGGGGCCGGAGCAGCGGCCAAAGCAGCCGGCTGGACAACAGCGTTATTAGCCGGTTCGTTGGCATCGACCGGACGGCCGGTGAGCGCATCGTACAGCTTGCCGTTGAGTTCGATGGTAGTTTTGGTGTTGTTGCTGTTTTTGGCCACGCCTATGGTTTCCTCTTTTTTATCCCCTGAGACCGTTTAATACCTCTTATCTTAACGCTTGTTTATAATTGCCGCAAGCGTTTTGGGGTGACGGGCTGGCCAAGACGTGGCATAATAGGACGGCGAGCACAAATATAAATATGGATTTTCTAGACCCCCGCAAAAAACGAGCCCTCCGTCACCGCCTGATTGCCGGATACTTTTTGATTGGCATTGCCATCGGCTTAGTCAGCCTGATCCTGATCTTCCAATCTTATGGCTACGACCTAGATCGCAAGACAGGTGCTATTATTCAGAACGGCTTACTGTTCGTGTCGGCCAGTCCGGAGCCGGCCGATATTTACTTGAATAATGAGCTGTTTAAGACTCAATCTAACGCCCGCTTGGTGCTGCCCTCGGCTGTTTATAAACTGGAGTTGAAGCGATCCGGCTATCGGCCTTGGCAAAAAACAGTCAGTTTGGCTGGCGGCAGCATCGACCGCTTAGTTTATCCCTTTTTGTTCCCGGTTAAGCTAGATGCCACCGACCAAAAAACTTACCCAGTGGCTCCTACTTTTGCTTCTCAAAGCCCAGATCGTCATTGGATTTTAGTGCAACCGGCCGATCATCCTGACCAATTTGACGTTTTTGATACCACCGATTTCACCAAGCCTCCAACTGTTATTACTTTGACGGCCGGCTTGTTGCCGACGGCTAGTCAACACCACTTGCAGCTGGTTGAATGGTCAACCGATAACCGCCATGTTTTGTTAAAAGATACTTATGCCGGCGGTAGCCAATTTATAATGGTTGACCGCCAGGTGCCGGCCAGCTCCTACAACGTCAATACAACCTTTAAAACCTCCCCCACCACCGTGGCCTTGCACGACAAAAAGTTTGACCAGTTGTATCTGTACGACAAGGCTGCCCAAACTTTAAGTCTGGGTTTGCAGTCGGACGCGAGCCTGAAGCTGGTGGCCAGCCATGTCTTGGCCTTTAAATCTTATGGCAACGATATTCTGATGTACGCCACCGACCAAGAAGCGCTAACTGGCCAAACCAGAATCGTTTATCAAGATAAAAACGGTAGCTTTAGCCTCAACCAAGTGGTTAGCGGTAATCAGTACCTGCTTAATTTGGCCCAGTATAACGGCGACTGGTATGTGGCCGACGGCTCGGCCGCTGATGGGCGGATCTACATCTACAAGAATCCTCAGGCCATTATTGAGCACCCCAGCGGTTCTAGTCAGCTCTATCCGTTAACTGTTCTGCGAGTCGACAACCCGACTTGGATGGAGTTTTCGGCTAACACCCAGTTTTTGGCGGTTGAGTCTGGCAGCAAGTTCGTGGTTTTTGACGCTGAGCGGGGGCGCAACTATCGCTACAGCCTGCCGGTCAGTTTGGACCCGGCCTCCACCGATGATGGCGCCGCACCGCATGCCAACTGGATGGACGATGGACGGCTAATCGTCAATAGCGGTGGCAAGATGTTCGTAACAGACTATGATGGTCTCAACCAGCAGACTCTAACGGCTAACTTGCCAGGCATGCCAGCTCTGTTTAACCGGGACTATACCCTGTTGTACAACATGGCGCCAGCCGTAAAAACGCCCGGTCAGTTTGCTTTAACGAGGACTGATTTGATTGCCACCAAGGCTAATCAGCCTAAGCATTAGACACTTGGCTTTAGTGGAATAGCCAGCCGGTTAGCCTGGACCATAGAGTTGGCGAGTTGCTGGGCAGGTAGGTTGGCTGTTGGTCGCTGCTGATGGCCGTGCTAGCGCTGTTGTTATCGGGGTTGGGGGAAATCTGCTGCCCGGTGACCACTAGTCTCTTTAAGGAG
>JBDTKG010000018.1:0-1886 GCA_039935435.1 Saccharimonadales bacterium (SeqCode)
CCAAAATTAGCATTGGTGGGTCGGCCAAGGTAGCCCGAGCAATAGTTAATAATTGCTTTTCTCCCTGCGAAACATTGTCGGCCTCTTCGTTGAGCTCGGTATCGTAGCCATGCGGCAAGGCGCCGATAAAGTGATCAACATGAGCCCGCTGGGCGGCCGCAACGATGGCCTTATCGTCCGGTTGGCTGGCGGCGTAGGCGATGTTGTCCCGGATGGTGCCGTTGAATAGCCAGGTATCTTGCAGAACCATGCCAAACATTTTTCGGACGTCCGCACGGTGCATATCTTTGATATTTACACCGTCTACTTTAATGCTGCCACTGTTAATCTCGTAGAAGCGCATCAGCAGGTTAACCATAGTTGTTTTGCCGGCGCCAGTTGGGCCAACAATGGCGATTCGCTGCCCGGGGCTCACCTTGGCACTAAAGCCCTTGATGATGGTCTGATCCGGCAGATAGCCAAATACCACATTGTCGAATTCCACTTGGCCTCGGACGGCGGGCAGCGAAACCATGTTGTCGGGCTCGGTAGCTTCTTGTGGTTGGCCTAAGAATTTGAAGACTCGCTCGGCGGCGGCCACCATCTGCTGCATAACGTTGGCGGCATTGGCTACTTGGCTAACTGGCTGGCTAAGCGAATTCACATACTGCAAGAAAGCTTGTATATCACCAATGTTAATGGTGCCACGAACGGCCAGCCCAGCGCCTACCACTGCTACCCCAGCGTAAGCCAAGTTGCTAAAGAACTTGGTCATAGGAATCGTCAGCCGCGAAACGAATTGGGCCCGCCAGGCTGTACCGTACAGCTGTTTATTTAATTTTTGGAACTGCCGGTTAGCCCGCTCTTCGCCATTGTAGGCCTTAACAACTAGTTGAGCGCCAAACGTCTCTTCTACCTGAGCATTGAGGTGTCCCAAGATAGCTTGCTGGTCGCGGAAATACTTCTGCGACTTTTTAATAATGACACCGACGCCAACCAAGCTCAGTGGCAGCGTTACAAGGGCTACCAGCGTTAGTTGCCAGCTTATAGTTAGCATCACCAAAATAATGCCCACAATTAGCGTTAGAGAGCTAATTACCTGAGTCATAGCTTGGTTGAGACTCTGGCTGACGGTGTCGACGTCATTAGTTATGTGGGTTAGCACTTCGCCGTAAGGCCGCGAATCGAAGTAACTTAGCGGTAAATGATTAATTTTGGCCGATATATCTTGGCGGAATTGGTAGCTAATTTTCTGGACCAAACCAGCCATAATCCAGCCTTGAATTAGGCTGAACAAGGAACTGAGCAGGTACAAGCCCACCAATAACCAGGCTAACTGCTCAATCTTGGCAAAATTGATACCAGCCGACGCTAGCCGGCGGTGTTGTACGTAGCCTTCGACGACGTAGTTAGTCATGTTGCCCAAAATCTTGGGCCCGACAATGGCAAAAATGGTGCTGGCAATGGCTAAGATAGCCACCACTCCAATTGTCAGCCAGTAACGGCGGATATATTTAGCAAAGGTGCGCAGGGTGTCGCCAAAGTGTTCGGCTTTTTCGCCGGTACCAGCTTGAATACCGCCACCGCCCATGGGCCGCGTCAACCGGGGTGGTTGGCTGGTTGGTTTGGGGCCGCTCATGCTGCCCCGCTCATCTCTTTATCAACCTTGGCTAATTCCTCGGTTGATAGTTGCGAAGAAGCAATTTCGCGGTAAACCTTACTGCTGTGCATCAGCTGGTGGTGGGTGCCGATGCCAGCCATCCGTCCCTTGTCGTCCAAAACGATAATTTGCTGGGCATGCATGATGGTGCTAATGCGCTGGGCAACAATTATGACGGTTGAATTTTTGGTAACTGGCTCAAGAGCTTGGCGCAGCTTGGCATCGGTGGCAAAATCTAGTGCCGAAA
>JBDTKG010000019.1:0-4005 GCA_039935435.1 Saccharimonadales bacterium (SeqCode)
CCAACCAACGTCATTAGCATCACCGACGGCCAGATCTTTATGGAGACTAGCCTGTTTTACCAGGGTATTCGGCCAGCTATCTCGGTTGGCTTGTCGGTGTCACGTGTTGGTGGGTCGGCTCAAACCAAGGCCGTCAAGAGTGTGGCTGGTAACCTGCGCCTGAGCTTGGCTCAGTTCCGCGAGCTGGCGGCTTTTGCCCAATTCTCTACCGATTTGGACGCCGAAACCAAGCAACGCATCGAGCGCGGTCAACGACTTACAGAATTACTCAAGCAGCCTCAGTACTCACCGCTTAGCGTTTGGGAGCAAACGGCCTCGTTGATGGCCGCTACCACTGGCGCCTTCGACGACGTACCGGTTGAGGAAATTAAGCCCGCTCAGCACGCCCTGCTTAAGCAGCTTAAAGCCGAACACGGCAAGTTAATGGCCGTATTAGACAAGGGTGATAAGCCGTCCGACGACATCAAGGAGACGATTGTTAAGGTCGCCAAAAGTGTCGCTAAAACCTACGTCGTCAGACCCTCTAAGCAAGTTAATGCCAAGGAGTCGGCCAAGGCCTAACTATGGCAAACACGCAAGCACTTAAACGGCGCATGGGTTCTATCAAGAACACCAAGCAGATTACCAAGGCTATGGAGCTGGTGTCGGCTAGCAAGATGCGCAAAGCCCAAGAAGCTGCCACTCGCTCGCGCGACTTTAGCACCACTGCCCTACAGATTCTGACTCGCTTGCGCCAGCTAACCGACGTCAGCCGCCATCCTCTGTACAAAGTACGGCCCCTAAAAACTCGTTTGCACGTTGTAGTGGCCAGCGATCGCAGTTTGGCAGGCGCTTACAACAGCAACGTTTTAAAGCGATTCGCGGCTGAACTGCAGGCTGATGCTGCGGCTGGTGTTGCTAGCCAATCCATCGTGATCGGCCGTCAGGTGTCGCGTTTTGTGTCGCATGTTAAGGATTGCCAGGTGGTGGCCGTTTACGAAGACTTCCCGGACCGCCCCACCGCTAACGATATCCGCCCCCTGCTGGATACTATTGTCGATTTATTTACTAAGCGACAGGTAGATGCCGCCGACATCATCTATACTCAGTACAAAACTAGCATTACACAAGAAGTAACAGAGCTTCGTCTGTTGCCGGCCGCTTTCCAAGACGTCCCTCTGACCGGCGGGTTAAATGAGGCTTTGTTTGAGCCCTCTCCCACTGCCGTTCTTAATGCTGTCACGGTGCGCCTCATCGAAGCCCAGCTCAGCCAGGCCATTCTGGAGAGCTACGCTAGCGAGCACTCTATGCGTATGTTGGCTATGAAAAATGCCTCCGACAATGCCACCGACCTGATTGACGACCTGACACTAGCTTTTAACACCGCACGCCAGTCTGCCATTACCCAAGAAATCGCCGAAATCACCGGCGGCGCCGAGGCCATGCAATGACCGGTCTTGATAACTCTGATTGGGATGTCGATAGAGGAGGTTTTCGGGTTATGCCAGAAGCTGTCGTTGAGCAGATTGCTGCACAACTCCCCGAGCAAACAACTGCTAGTTTGCGAGATTACGGACATGATCAGGTTTTGGCTCGGTGGCAATCGCAATTTGTTGGCATAACTGAACTGCCGCTTGCCCAGCAACCCGACTATGCTGCTGCATTAGCACTGAAGGCATTTGACCTAGGCTTTGAGATAGCAATGAAATCAATTGATCAGAAAACTAACTAGAGGAGTAAATCACATGGTAGAATCCCGACAATTCGAAGACAATTTTGAAGACGCTTTTGGGCACCGACCAAGCTTCTACGGTGCAGCTGAAGGAACGGATGAGCTCGGCAGTACTGGTACCATCGGTTGCGATTCTTCCGGCAACGATACCGAATTTAACGAAACCGTACAACAATATATGTCAGCCCCAGAAGGAGATTTTTAATGGCAACAGATACTAAAGTAAAAAAGGCTGTCAAGCCGGTTAAGGCTGGCGCTAGCGGCCGGATTATTCAGATTGTGGGCGTCGTGATCGATGCCAACTTCCCTCAGGGCAAGCTTCCGGCTATTTACAATGCCCTCGAGGTCACCACCGGTGGCAAAACCCTGATTTTTGAGGTCGCTCAGCACCTCAGCGAAACGTCGGTACGGGCAATCGCCCTGGGTTCGACCGATGGCTTGGAACGAGACATAGAGATCCGCGACACCGGTGCCGCCATCAGCGTGCCGATTGGCGAAAAGACTTTGGGGCGGATGTTTAACGTGGTTGGCGAACCCATCGACAACAAGGGTGGAACCTTTACCGAAAAAGCGCCAATTCACCGCTTGCCTCCACGTCTCGACGAACAATCTGGCAACGTTGAAATCCTAGAAACTGGTATGAAGGTCATCGACCTAATCTGCCCTATCACCAAAGGTGGAAAGGTTGGCTTGTTCGGTGGTGCTGGCGTGGGCAAAACAGTCCTAATCCAGGAGCTAATCAGCAACATCGCCAAATTCCACAGCGGCTACTCGGTGTTCGCCGGCGTTGGTGAGCGAACCCGCGAAGGCAATGACTTGTACTTTGAGATGCAAGACTCGGGCGTACTAGAAAAGACTAGCTTGGTCTTTGGTCAGATGAACGAACCACCAGGTGCCCGCTTGCGGGTGGCCTTAAGCGGCTTAACGATTGCCGAAGGTTTCCGCGACCAAGGTAGCGATACGCTGCTGTTCGTCGATAACATCTTTCGCTTTACTCAGGCCGGTGCCGAAGTATCGGCTTTGCTAGGACGTTTGCCCTCAGCCGTTGGTTACCAGCCAACCCTAGCTCAAGAAATGGGTGGTTTGCAGGAGCGGATTACCTCTACCAAAAAAGGCTCCATTACCTCAGTTCAGGCAGTTTACGTGCCGGCCGACGACTTTACTGACCCAGCTCCGGCTACCGTTTTTGCTCACTTGGACTCCACGATTGCTCTTAACCGGGCCCTAACAGAGCTTGGTTTGTATCCGGCTGTCGATCCGCTGGACTCCAGCTCGACTATTCTTGATCCCGAAATTGTCGGCGAAGAGCACTACCAAGTCGCCCGCGCTGTGCAGCAAATTTTGCAGCGTTACAAAGACCTTCAGGACATTATTGCCATCTTGGGTATGGAAGAGCTTTCCGACGAAGACAAACAGACCGTTTACAGAGCCCGCAAGATCCAGCGTTTCTTGACTCAGCCCTTCTTTGTGGCCGAGCAGTTTACCGGCAACAAGGGTAAATACGTGCCGCTAAAGGACACTATTGCCGGCTTCCGTGAGATTTTGGACGGTAAGCACGACGACAAACCAGAGGATGCCTTCTACATGAAGGGCTCCATTAGCGAGGTTAAGTAGTCCATGCTTAAGTTCGAGCTGGTTAGCCTGGAAGGCACAAAATTTTCGGAGGAAGTCTTCGAAGTGCTTTTGCCGACTCCTGACGGAATTATTGGCGTCTTTCCGGGCCACAGTTCTTTGGTGAGCTTGGCAAAAACCGGCGTGGTGACCATTCGACGCCGCGAGGGTGACAACGATCTAAAACTAGAGCATTTTGCTATTAACGGCGGCGTTATTGAGATTGCCGACGATCATGTGCGGCTACTAGTAGATGAAGCAGACGCCGAAGATGATATCAACCAAGCTGAGGCTCAAAAAGCCTTTGAACGGGCCCAGCAGCTTAAACGAGATGCCAAGGACCAGGTGTCGTTAGACAATGCGCAAGGTTTGTTGGATCGCCAAGCCGTTCGGCTTAAGGTGGCCGAGCTGCGCCGCCACAAACGCCGCTAGCGGCCGGATGTGCCTGCCGCGGCCAGCCGCTACATAATGTAGTAACAATGTTATTACATTTTGTACGGGTGCCGAAAAAGCCCTCAAACATGCCCGAAACTTATTAGTTAATTAAAACGAAAGAACGCAAGCAATAATTATGGATAACCCAAAACAGGAGAACAATCAAACTATGGCCCACTTTTCGATCAGCGAACAACCAGCTAAATTAATCGGCGAAGCCGCAATGTCACGGCCTGAGCTCCTGCATC
>JBDTKG010000020.1:0-1886 GCA_039935435.1 Saccharimonadales bacterium (SeqCode)
TCCGTTAGCTAGATGTAGGCCGGTGCCCAAGGGCTCCAAAAAGGGCTCGTCTGAGCTATACTTAGTACATGGCTAAAGCAGAAGCACTTCCAGCAAATCCTCCCGAGCCCCTAGCAAGCGCCGATGACGGCAAGTGGGCGGCCGAGCTTTTTGGGCAAGCCCAGGATATTCTAAGAGGCAACGACAAAAACGGCCACTACACTGTGCCGGCGGCTGGCATGTACCCGCATCAGTGGCTATGGGATAGCTGCTTTGTGGCCATCGGCTTACGCCAATACGACGTCAAGCGAGCTCAAGCCGAGATTACCAGCTTGTTCCGTGGCCAGTGGTCCAACGGCATGCTGCCTAATATGATTTTCAATGACGACGGCAAACACCGGCGCGATCGCAACTTATGGCGTAGCTGGGTCAGCCCATTTGCGCCCAACAAGGTCAGCACCAGCGGTATAACTCAGCCGCCATTAGTAGCCGAAGCGGTGGTTAAAATTGGCCAAAAGATGACCAAGGCCGAGCGCCGCACCTGGTACCAAAAAAACTTCTCTCAACTAGTGAAGTACCATCAATGGCTATATGCCGACCGCGATCCGCACGGCGAAGGCCTGGTTTTGCTGATTCACCCCTGGGAAACCGGCCAAGACAACACGCCGCCCTGGATTTCGGAGTTGCACAGTCACCAACTAACCTGGTGGATTCGAGCGGCCCAAAAACTACGCCTGGAGCCACTTATCAACTTTTTTCGCAGAGATATTCAATATGTGCCGCCCGAGCAACGCCTGGGAGCCATCGACGCCCTGGCTCTGTACAGCGTCCAGCACCGCCTGCGGCGCAAAGCTTACGCTATAGACGCCGTTCTGGAGCACTCTCTTCTGGCCATCGAGGATGTTGGCTTTAATGCCATCTTTATTCGCGCCAACCAGCAGCTCCAAACCATCGCCAAAGAAATTGGCCGCCAACTACCCGATGGCCTTAAAGCCCGCATGGCCCAGACCGAGGCGGCTTTTGAACAGCTTTGGGATGACCACGACAAACTTTACTACTCTCGCAACTTTGTGACTCATACGCCGATTAAGTTACCGACCATTGCTAGCTTGTTGGCGCTATACGCTGGATCGGTGTCGCCCGAGCGCGCCAAACTACTAGTTAAACAGCTAACGGCAGCCACCAAATTTGGCACGCCTTTTCCGGTGCCGTCAGTACCGATGGATTCCGACTGGTTTCACGAATTTGGCTACTGGCAAGGACCTACCTGGATTAATACTAACTGGCTGCTAGTTGACGGCTTGCGGCGCTATGGCTACCAAGACCAAGCCGACGCTATAGCCAAAAGCTGCTTAGACCTGGTGCGCCAATCCGGTTTTTGTGAGTATTTTTCGCCGCTCAGTGGTGCCCCAGCCGGCATCGCCAACTTCTCCTGGACGGCAGCTCTAACCATAGACCTACTAAAGAGCTAATCAGTGGTTTTGTCGGCTAGCTGCTGAACCTTGCCTAGCTTGCGCTCGATGGTCCGGCTCTTGCTACTGGCTGAATCGATAGTATTGGTAGCCTGCACCAGTTTGTCGCGGGTTTTGTCGAGCAGGTCGCCAAACTTACCAAAGTCGCCCTTGATGGTCGTTAACAGCTCCCAAACCTGGCTGGTTTGCTCGGCAATGGCCAGCGTCCTAAAGCCTAATTGATAGCTACTGAGGATGGCGGCAATGGTGGTTGGGCCAGCCACTGTCACCCGATAATCGTGCTGCAGCATCTCGAACAAGCCCGGCTGGCGCAGCACTTCGGCGTACATACTCTCGATTGGTACGTACATGACTGCAAAATCGGTTGTTTTGGGTGGCACCACATATTTGTCGTGAATCGATTTAGCCTCCAGCTTAACGCGGTTAATCAAAGCC
>JBDTKG010000021.1:0-7290 GCA_039935435.1 Saccharimonadales bacterium (SeqCode)
CAGCTGAGGCGTCATTAATTGATAGTCGGCGCTAACAATGACGCCGACTTGACGAGTTTTTGAGACCTGATATCCCGGGTACTGGCTAGCTGGCAAGGCAGTGGCATGAAACACAGCTCGTCCACTAACTAAGCGATTAGCTAGTCCTGGCATTGCATCGGAATCATGCGTAATAAGTGGGATACGACGACTGGCGGCAAGGCCGACCGGTACACCCACGTAGCCACCCTTCATCAAGATAACGTCAGGTTTCAAGCGGCGCAGCAGCCACCAGCTTTGAATAATGCCTAGCGCCACAAATACCAGATCACGACTGTTGTAAAAAAGTGTTTTCACGTCCATTAAGCGGGCTAACCACGACTGGCCATGGTAACGCCTAAACTTGCCGGCAAAGATAGCATAGCGCTGGTCGAATAACCGCTGCCCTTCCCGACCGTTTGTCATAGAGGCAAACTTAGAGTGCCGCTCGCCAACGTAGAATATCTGGACTGTCGGGTCGAGCTGTTTAAGCTTCTGGGCGACGGCGAGTAGTGGCGTAATGTGACCGCCGCTCCCCCCGCCGGTAAGTAGAACCTTCATAGTTCCCTCCTTCCCTGCCTGCTAATCCGCCCGAGGCGACACCAATTGGCTGATAACTGGTATAGCTGGACAATTGAAAAACTAAGCCAATGGCACCCATCACAAACAACATACTAGTGCCGCCGTAACTTATAAATGGAAGAGTTATGCCCTTCAGAGGTAACAAACCGAGCATAGCACCGACGTTAATCAGCACCTGAGTGCTTAACCAGGCTAAAATACCGACCACCAAAAAGCGGCTATAGTCGTCGGCTGTCTGCTCGGCAATCTTGAATAAGCGCCTAAAGAAGGCTGCGAACAACACAATAACAGCGGTGACGCCGATAAAGCCGAACTTCTCGGCCAGAATAGCAAAAATGGAGTCGTTGGCAGCTTCGGGCAGATAGCCGTAAGCTTGAACGCTATTACCAACGCCTAGACCAAACAAACCGCCCGAGCCGACGGTAATAAGCGCCTGGCAGACCTGATAGCCGCTAGTCTGGCAGTCGCTCTCGGGATGTAAAAAGGTCATGACACGGCTCCGCCTATAAGCACTGGGCGCAATTAACAAGACCACCCCAATGGCAATCACGCCGCCAATCATTACCACCTTCTTAAGAGGCATACCGGCCACAAAAGCAATAGCTACCATCATAGCCGTCATAACGGCCGTCGAACCAAAATCACTTTGAATCTTGCCAACTACGATGGCAATAATTGCCAAAGCTATAGCCAGTGGCTTAAGAGTTTTTTGCCAGTCGCTCAGACTGCCCTCGCGGATACGCATCACAAAAAAACTAGCTAACCAAATAAGCAGAGCGAACTTAATAAGTTCGGCGGCCTGAAAGGAGATGCCGCCAATTTGTATCCAGCGGTAGGCGCCATTAACTTGTTGTCCAAATAAACGCACAGCCACGGCAGCCACGGCAGCAGCAATAATTAAGGGCTGCTGAACTCGCTTCCAAAAACCAACTGGAATATTAGCCATAGCCACAAAAGCCAGCACTCCCAGGAAAATAGCAATCAGTTGTTTGCTGACGTAGTAATTCTGGCTGACATTGTTTTGAGCTGCCAAGCCGGGGCTAATGGCATACAGAACTACCAAACCGAGCATCACCAAGGCCACCGAGATCATCAAAAGCCAATAATCGGGTCGATGCCGACGCTGCGTGCCAGTGCTACTAATTGCCGCCAAACGCGGATGGCGCCCCACCGAACCAACCGAACTTATTCTCATAGCCACCTGCCTAGTAAGAACAGAATCAGCCCTAGGACGCTAGCCACTTGGCCAATCACCCAAAAACGCATAGTGACCTTAGCTTCGGGCCAGCCGATTGCTTCCAAATGATGATGAACTGGAGCAATCTTAAAGATCTTTTTACCGTGGCGCAGCTTTTTGGAAGCCACCTGCAATATCACCGAGCCAGTCTCGGCCACAAAAACAATTCCTATAATTGGCAGCAAAACGACCGTGTTGGTCAACATGGCCACCACGCCCAGCGCTGTGCCCAGTGCAAACGAGCCCACATCGCCCATAAAGAAGCGAGCTGGATAGATGTTAAACCAAGTATAGCTGAGCAAGCCGCCGACGATAGTCATACAAAAGCCAGAAACGCCAAACCGGCCCTCTAGAAAAGCGATGATAGCATAGGTCGCAAAAGCCATAGCGCACAGTCCGCCGGCCAGGCCATCCAAGCCGTCGGTAATGTTAACGGCGTTAGCAGTGGCCACGACCACCAGCACAAAGATAACCACAATCAACCAACCCACCTGCACGGCACCAAAGCCCGGCACATGTAAGCTGGAAACATCTAACTTGTAGTGAAAAAAGAGACCACCCACCAGGGCCACGGCCGTAATCATTAACAACTTCAGTTTTGATGGCAAGCCGGCCACGCCCAGTCCCTGGCCACGAATATTGATTAGGTCGTCAATCAGGCCAATCAACGCCGCACCAGCTAGGGCCGCCAGCGGCAGCCAGGTCTCGGTACGAGTTAAATTGAACAGCAAAGTAACCACAATAATGGCCACCACAAAAACAATGCCGGCCATAGTCGGTATCAAACGCCGCAGCTTTGCGCCGTGCAGCTGGTTCAAAACAGTCGCCTGCTTGCCGGTCACATCGGTCTGCCGACCCTTCTTCCACCACTCATGACGGTATGCAAAGGTTGTATAAATTGGCGTAATTAGCATGCTAATTAGAAAGGCCAAAAAACCCAGCAATAGAATGCGGACAACGGTGGCGGTTTGAACTGTTAGGTTAAGTGTCGACATAGTGTTTATAGCTTCCTTTATTATACCCTGTTATTGGCTCTTGGGCACAACGTTAAAATTGTTAATCAACATCCGGGCGGCCGCCGAAAAGATTGGCGCGGCGGCCATCGAACCAGCATAACCGCCGATATTCGGCTGATCAACCCTAGTCACAATCACATATTGAGGCTGATCGCCGCCCACGAAGCCAATAAAGGTGCCATTAAACTTATCGTCGTAGTAACCGCCGGCCGGGTTAGCAATTTGGGCCGTTCCGGTCTTGCCACCGATGTTGTAGGCATCCAGACTTTCCGGCATACCATACAAAACATGGTTTTTGGTAAAGGTATACTCCATGAACTGCTGGATGGTTTGGCTAACAGTCGGCTCAACTACGCCGCGGCGCACCACGGTTGGTTTCTGAGCTGTCATCTGGCTGCCGTTACCGATGGCGCTCAATAAGGTTGGCTTGTAATAGGTACCGCCATTAACCACAGCACTCAAGGCCGCTCCCATTTGCAGAGGCGTGGCCGTCATGCCCTGCCCAAAGGCGGTGTTAGCATATTGCAGATCGAGTCCATAACCATGGTCAGGATCGGGAATCGAACCGCCTTCTTCATAGCCCTGCTCGATGCCGGTTGGCTTACCAAACATAAAATGATTTACCATGTAGTCGTGCCAGGTATCTCGGGCCTTCTGGTTGATCTGGCCGCCGCCCATCTGCATCAGCATCCAGGTAGCGCCGGTGTTGAGTGACAGCTGCAAAATGTCTGCCAATGATCGCACTCCTGGCCCACCATCTTCCTCAATGTTGGTAATATTAAAGCCATCCACCAAAAAGTGACTGGGGTCATAATAAGTTTCGTTCTTGGTAATAGCCCCCACATTAAGGGCTGCCGCCATAGTCAGCGGCTTCATACTAGAGCCGACTTCTAATGGAGAGCTAATGGCCGCATTTTGGAACAACGACGGGTTAGTAACATTGTAATAAGTGGCCGGGTCGTAAGAAGGATAATTAGCCATAGCAATGATGGCGCCGCTGTTCGGGTCAATAATTAAAGCATCACCTGTTTTGGAATGAGCTTTGTCTAGACCGGCTTTAAGGATACCTTCAAGCTGTTGTTGCATAGACACGTCTATACTTGTAACAATAGTTTTTCCGGGCACCGGCTGAATATTGACGTTGTTTTTGTTGGCTACCAAAGGTACCCCCTGGGCATCAGTAATAGCCTTGAGCATTCCTGGCTTGCCGGCCAGCTGGCTATTTAGCGCCTGCTCCAGCCCATATTGGCCTTGGCCGGAGTCATCCACAAACCCCAGCAACTGCGCAGCCAAGCTTCCCTCTGGGTATATCCGGTAGTCAGCGGCGCGGCTACCCAACCCTTTATAGCCTAGGCCGTCAATTTTATCTTTTTGGCTCTGGCTGAGCTTGTTGGCTAAAATTACGTATCGGCTTTTGGCGGTCATCAGTTTGGCATAATCATTGGCGTTGCCGCCGATGATGTTAGCCACTTTTTGAGCTACCTGCGGCGCATTTTTGATATACTTGGGGTCAGCAAATAGTGTATACAGAGTCTGATTTAAGACCAGCGGCACCACATTATCGCCATCATGAGCCTCAATCAAGCCCCGAGTGGCCGGAATCTGATACTGTTTGAGCTGGCTAGTCAGAGCGGCATTTTTGTAATAATCGTAGCGAATTACCTGCAGGTAAAAAGCTCGCAAAATAAAGACGGTGGCGACCAGCAGCATGACAACATACCAGCCACGCAAGCGACGCAGCGCGGCCGTGGAACCGGTGGGCTTAATAATTCGCTGCGGCATAAATAATTAACTCTTAATTACGAATTGTGGCACTAGGCGCTACAGACACCAAGTTTTTGGCGACGTCGCTGCTAGCTACCCGCTCCAAAGCTTGTTGACGAGCCGAAGCTACCTCAAGATCGTCGTGTTGCTGCGACAAACTAGCCTGCTGAGTCTGCAGATCGTTAATTTTGTAACCGTAGGCGTTAGTCTTGGTAACCTGAGTTAGGTAAAGCAATCCTAAGATGCAGGCCAAAACAATCAGAATAATGGTGTTACTAACCGGGCCAACAGTGCGAACAGCCTTGTGCAAGCTAACCGTGTTTTGGTTGCGCTGCCCAAATCGCTGGCGATTCATGGCTAACGTACTGGAATATGTCATTTTAATTCTCTTGTAATATTTATGTTTGTTTGTATTGTTGAGGATAACTTTTTGGTGGATACCTCTCCTCTTGCGAAAAGAGGTATCCGGTGCCTGCGCGGCTAGCGCAGAATCATCTATTGCTAGACAACTCTGACGCGGACTTTGTAGGCGCGGGAGCTACTTTTTACCGTGATTGGCATGTGGCATCCCTTTCTGGTGTTTATTTTTTCACTGCGACCCGTAACTTAGCGCTACGAGCACGCGGATTGGAAACTATGTCTTCGGCACTGGCCGTAATCGGTTTTTTGCTGGCCAGCTCGATGCGAGCCTCATAACCCAAGGCGTATTCGGCAAAAGTTCTTTTGACGATACGATCCTCCAAGCTATGAAAGCTGATAACCGCCAATCGGCCACCTGGCTTAAGCAAATCTATCCACAGCGGCAAAGACTGCTCAAGCTGCCCCAGCTCGTCATTAACGACGATCCGAATAGCCTGAAAGCTACGCGTCGCTGGATGAACCTTACTATGACCAGGCCAAGCCCGTGCCATTACCTGTGCCAGCTCAGTAGTGCTCTTAAACGGTCTACCCCGAACGATCATGCGGGCAATTTGGCGAGCTTTGGGCTCTTGGCCAAAGCGCCACAGAACGTCGGCTAGGTCTGCCTCCTTATAGCTATTAACTATAGTAGCGGCAGTTAATTCCTGGCCCGTGTCCATGCGCATATCGAGTGGAGCTTCTTGCTTAAAGCTAAAACCACGACCGGCGTTGTCAAGGTGCGGTGATGATACGCCAAGATCAGCCAAGATCATATCGAACTGCTTCCCCTGCCCTATAAGTTGCTGGGAGGCGGTCAAGAAATCACTTTGGATTAGATGAGCGCCGCGCTTGGCTAACGGCTGCAAAGCAGCGATCGCCTGTTCGTCACGATCCACCAACGTCATAGCCCTTACGTCAGCGGTTGCTTTGGCAATAGCCTCAGCATGGCCTCCGTAGCCGGCCGTAACGTCCAAATAGCTCTGACCGGGTTGCGGTTGCAAGCGACTGAGGACTTCCGTCAGCATAACGGGCTGGTGATAGTTGGTTTGGTTATCTTGTAGCATCTTCTTCTCTTGTCTTTTTGTTTTGGTGCAAGGTCACCTAATCGGTAGCCAGTTTTTTTGTTTTTTTGGAGTTTTTGTTTTTGTGTGTTCTGAACAGCATGTAAGGAAGAAAATGTGACAGGTTTTGAAAAAACCTTATAACTTCCGGCTTGTTCAAAACGTTGAGAGACTTATGTGTGAGGTGGAGTTTTGGGAGGTGTTTTGAAAAAGGTGCAAGAGTTTTTAGAGTGGGCTCCGGATCCACTTACTGACTACCGATTAGCTAACCTCGAAGGCTTCTTACAGACTTTCGAAAGATTTATGCTATTTGTTAAAGAACACTTGCGGACGGATTAAATACGACAGCCTACTCAGCCATCAACCGCCAGTACTGCCCAGCTCGAACAGCGACGACATTTTGCTTAATGCCGGCGTAATCCAGCAGGTGCTGTTCAAGTGTGATCCGACCCTGTTTTTGATCCAGGTCACTATCACACTTTCCCATCCTGAACTGCACGTTCAAATCGGCCGTCCGCTCATCGAGGATGCTCCCCTGAAGCTGACTTTCGACCTGCTGATCCCAAACGGCTTTGGGATACAAGTGCAAGTACTGCTTAAAGCCCCTAGTGATGACTACCCCGTTTTGGAACTCGCCTCGAAGTTCGGCTGGAATTGTCAGCCGCCGCTTGTCGTCAAGTTTTCTTTCGAAGTAGTCCACCATAATTGCCCTTGCAGCTTACGCTGTAAATTGTATTTTTTGTTTTGTGGAGTAGTAACCACTTTGGCTACCCACTTTTACCCACTAACTTGAATATACTACCCACCCTTACCCACAGCAAGCCTTTTATGTCACTTCTCAAGATAAAAGACCCCGACTTATCCACAGTTTTGCCAAAAAAGCAAAAACGCTACCATATGTAGCGTTTACTGCTGCAGCCTAAGCGCTAGCCGAAATTATTGGCCGGGTAACGCTACTGGCGAAGTTTGGCCAGGAATGTTGGTGCCTGGAGGCAAGACGACTGTATCGCCGGGGTGGAACATGCCGTCATATTGGGCAGCCTGCATCTTCATAAACTCAACGTCAGCATTGTAATCAACAGTGTCGGTAATACCTACAGTATCTGAGCCATCGGCAACCAGTTTATATTCTACTATTCCGGCTGGACTATCGCCTTCGTCAAATGTGTAGCTAGAACGAGGTGTTTCCTCGTCCAACTGCATAGCCTGAACC
>JBDTKG010000022.1:0-7916 GCA_039935435.1 Saccharimonadales bacterium (SeqCode)
ATGATTCGGGTTTCGACCAGCCTGCATCCAATTATCACCTGGCAGGTTTTGGTAGCGGCGCCCCTGCTGGCTTGGTTAGTGGGTGTTATTTTTGGCGTCGCTCCAGCCGTCAAAGCCGCTCGCAAAGATCCGATTGATGCCTTGCGCTACGAGTAGCCTTTAAAAAATATGCCGAACGGCGGTCACAATCAGGCCACCAAAACCAATTATCAAACCGATTCCGGCCAGCCCAATCACTAGGCCGATCAGCCAGACCAAGAAATCGTCGACGATCATGCCCAGAGCGATTATGACGACCCCTAACGAGGGCAAGGTGTCTAAGGCCGAAAAAGGTGGTGCCAAGAAGGCGCTTAAAGCCAGCGCTAGTACAATTAAACCAGATAAACGCTGGAAAAAGCGGCTGGTCATCAGCGCGGCGGCCCGTGGTCGGGAGCGGCCTTCCAGCCAAGTTAACCGCCGTATGAGATATGGAATGGTCCGACGCTGCATGCTGCGGCCAACCGGACGCTGCAACCAGCGGTCTGGCAACCAGATGCTGCGCCGACCAATTATTAACTCAGCAGCCAGCAGCATGACGATAATTTCTAGTATGTGAGTTATGCCACCAGTAGGTAGGGGCAGCGCCGGCACGGCCATCAGCACCAAGAAAACCAACCCAAAACTCTTTTTGGGGCTGATGGCCACCAGGCTGCCAATTGTCTTCGGGTGATCGCTGCCCAGCCACAGGCTGAGCAGCTGGCTAAACGGTTGCGGCTGGGCGGCTTTCTTCATGGCTGATTAGCTGGCCTGATGCGATCCGCAAAGCGGACAGCTCTCCTCTTGGTCGTTTATGAGTGCTAGCCAGCGTTGCGAGGCTGGCCACCAGGGTTCGAAGTCGTGATAGGCCACTAAGTCGGCTAGGCGGCGCAGCCACCAGCCCAGAATGCCGTAAAAACGCCATGGACCCCAGACTACCGAAGCCCAGCGTTTGCCGGTTGGTGTCACGTAGATGGGCCGTTTAGGTTTGTAGACCCGCGGCTGCTTGCCGTCGGCTTGGCGAGTTAAGTTGTTGGCCACAAAAACGGCGTCGTACAGGGCCGTCTGGGCCACACCACTATATTTGGTGTCGGCGTTATCACCTAAAATGTAGATGTTGGCCTCAGCCTGCAAGTAGCTGTCGACTTGGGCTTTATGGTGCTCCGTCAGGGTAAATTTATTGTCATTTAAAAATGGGCTACAAGCCAAACCAGCTGTCCAGACCACTGTTTGGCTGGGCACCGGCTTGCCATTAATTATTAAATTGTGCGAATTTTCGGCCTCAACCTTTTGATTAGTATGAATGACCACTCCCAGCTTGCGCAGATGACGGGCCGTGGCTCGGGCTACGTCTTTGGGCAAGCGCGGCATAACTCTTGGGGCGGCTTCGATTAGCTCAACCTTAAAATTGCGTTTTTTGACACCGTGGCAGGCCGCTACCTGGCGCAGATAGGCGGGCAAAACGGCAGCTAACTCCACGCCAGTGGGCCCAGCCCCAACCACTAAATAATGGTGATCGGGCCCGTTTTCTGACATCTGCTGGTGCAAATGATCCTTAAACTTTTTAACTTCTTCAATAGATTTAATGCCGTAGGAGTAATCTGGCAATCCCTGGATGCCGAAGTAGCTAGTGCCCATGCCTAGAGCTACTAACAGACTGTCGTAAGGTAGCCGGCCACCGCCTTTGGTGATGATTTGGCAGTTAGCTCGATCCAGCTTAACAGCCCGGGCCCGTACAAAACTTATTTGGTGACCGTCCAGCAGTTCGCCTAGCGGAATGTCGGAAACGCGCCGCGATCCGCCGGTAGCCGAATGGTACAGGGCTGGATAGTAGCGAAAACTGTCGTCCTCAGACACTAAAGTGACGTTAAAGCGTCGGTCGGCGCTCAGTCGCAGGGCGGCTTTAACGCCGGCAAAACCAGCCCCCAGGATAAGTATCTGTTTTTGTTTCATGCTATTAGTATATCGGATTGTCAACGATTGTCGCAAACGCTCCCATCTGCTCGGCCGCGGGCTTGAGTGTGTCTGGGACTTGCCAGGCTGGCCCTAGCCGCGGTAAGCTTAAGGGTAATGGACCAATTTTTGGCAAAACTCAAAATAGCCGGTTTTAAAGGGCACGTCGACACTACCGATAAAACCCTTGAGCTTTATAGCCATGATGCTTCGATGTTCGAGCTGCGGCCGACGGTGGTGGTGACACCTCAAAATAGTCAGGATGTGCAAATTTTGGTCAAGCAGGCAGGGGCCGCCAAAAAGGCCATGCCCCAGCTGTCGCTAACAGCCCGTAGCGCTGGTACCGACATGTCGGGTGGCGCCATTAACGACTCGGCGATTGTCGACTTTAGCCGCGGTTTTACCAAGATTAAAGAGATTACCTCCACTAGCGCCCATGTCGAGCCAGGCGTATTTTACCGCGATTTTGAGCCCAAGACCTTCGAGCACGATGCCCTGCTGCCTTCTTTTCCGGCCAGCCGCGAATTATGCACCGTCGGCGGCATGGTTAACAACAACTCGGGCGGCGAAAAATCACTAGAATTTGGCAAGACCGAAAACTTCGTTACCGAGCTGCAGGTTATCTTTGCCGACGGTAAAGAATACACCGTCAAGCCCCTAGATCGCCGCCAGCTGGTGGCCAAAATGAGCCAAAAAAGCTACGAGGGCAAGCTCTACAAACAAACCTTTGAGCTTATAGAGAAGAACTACGACGCCATTAAGGCTGCCAAACCGCACGTCACTAAAAACTCTACCGGCTACAATTTGTGGGACGTTTGGGATCGCCAAACTGGCATTTTTGACCTCACCAAGCTAATTGTTGGCGCTCAGGGCACGTTGGGCTTCGTCACTGATATTCACTTTAAGCTGGTGCCAACTACAAAATTCAGTGGTGTGCTGGTCTGTTTTATGAAGACTCAGGACCAGCTAGGCGAAATTATCAACACGGTCATGGATCACAGCCCCGCCACTTTTGAGTCCTTCGATAATTACACGCTGGAGCTGTCGATTAAATTCTTCTTCTATTTTAGGAAAACCTTGGGTTACAAAAAACTCGCTAAACTCGCTATTCAGCTTTTGCCGGACCTATTCTTGTTAGCCCGTGGCATACCCAAGCTGATTTTACTGATTGAGTTCACCGCCCAGACTCAGCAAGAGGTCGACGACAAGCTCGATGCAATGCGAACCAGCCTAAAGCCTTTCAAACTGGAGGCTACCGAGGATGACAACACTGAGGCTAAGGCCTGGAAGTTCCGGATTATGCGCCGCGAGAGCTTCAATTTACTCCGCAAAAAGGTCAAAGACAAACATACAGCCCCTTTCATAGACGATCTAGTAGTTCCCACCGAACACTTACCGGAATTCCTGCCTCGCCTGCGAAAAATCATCGACAAATATAAACTTTTGGCCACAGTGGCCGGCCACATGGGCGACGGTAACTTTCATGTAATCCCGCTCATGAAGTTGGATGATCCTAAGGAACGAGCCAAGATTTTACCTTGCATGAAGGAGGTTAACGAGCTGGTGTTGAAATATAACGGCTCATTGTCTGGCGAGCATAACGACGGCTTGATACGAGGTCCTTGGTTGGGCCAAATGTATGGCCCCAAGGTTCTGAAAATCTTTAAGGAAACAAAGCATATATTTGACCCCGAAGACCTCTTCAATCCCCACAAAAAGGCTGATGCCAATTGGGACTACAGCTTTAGTCACATCCGCAAAAGTTTCTAAGTAGGTTATACTGCTACGCAAATGGGTAACTTTATTGACCAGCTAGACAAGGCTATTGATAGGAATAATTCCCTACTGTGCATTGGTCTAGATAGCGACATCGGCAAGTTACCAGCCCAGTTTAAAAATTGCCGCCAGCCTCAATTAGAATTTAATAAAGCAATTATTGAAGCCACAGCGCCCTTTGTTAGCAGCTATAAGATCAACAGCGCTTTTTACGAAGCCACCGGTGCCGACGGCATTGCTCAGCTAAAGCTGACAATGGACTACCTGAAACAGCACTACCCTAACCTGCCGGTGATATTAGATGCCAAGCGAGCCGACATTGGCAATACTAACGGCGGCTACATCGATTTTGCATTTAAGTATCTAAAAGCTGACGCCATTACCTTGCATCCCTATCTGGGCGGCGAAGCCTTGCAGCCTTTCTTGAATCTTAAAGATAAGGGCATGATAATACTGTGCCGGACCTCCAATCCAGGCAGCGGCCAGTTTCAGGATTTAATAGTTGATGGCCAGCCGGTTTATCAAGCGGTGGCTCACCAAGTTGTGAGTAGTTGGAATACTAATGGTAACTGTATGCTGGTAGTCGGGGCTACTTATCCCCAGGAGATGGCTAGTATCCGGAGAATAGTCGGACCTGATATGCCTCTGTTGGTGCCGGGCATTGGCGCTCAGGGCGGCGATTTGGAGCCAGTTATGGCCGCTGGCCTAGGGGCTGGCCGACGAGGCTTAATAATCCACTCCGCCCGCGGTATCATTTTTGCTTCTAGTGGCAGTGATTTTGCCGAAGTTGCCGCCCAAAAGGCCACCGAATTGCGAGATCAAATTAATCAGTTACGTAAATAAAGGAGAAAACATGACTAATAAAGTATCCGACAAAGCCAAGCGCGATGTGGCCATCAGTTTGCATAAATACGGCATCATGCAGTTTGGTGAATTCACTCTAAAGAGTGGTTTGCAATCGCCTTTTTACGTTGATTTAAGAATTGTACAATCTTTCCCCGAGGCTTTGCACAACATCACGGCCATTTATAGCGAATTGCTGGAGGGCTTGCCGCAAGAGGTCCTACTGGCCGGTATTCCCGAGGCTGGCACGCCTCTGGCGACTGCCGTTGGTTATCACACAAACCGGCCGCTGATTCAGCCCCGTGCCAAACTCAAAGCTCACGGTATGGGAAAATCGATCGAAGGCGCCTGGAAGCCAGGCGACAAAGTGGCCATTATTGACGACTTAATTACTAAGGGCGATTCTAAACTGGAATCGCTGGAGCAGTTTAAGGCCTGTGACCTGGATGTGGTCGGTTTTTACTTGCTACTGGATCGCCAGATGGGTGGCAAGCAAATTGTCGAAAAAGCCGGTTACAGTGTCGATATCGCTATGACTATGGCCGAGGCTTTCACTATCTTGGCTGAAGCTAAAAAGATTAGCACCAAGCAATGCGACGACATGATTGCCTACATGACCGAGCAGGCCAAAGGTTAACAATAGGTTTAGATTTGGTTCTGGCCGTCAAAGATGGCCGAGACAGACAGCCCGATAAAGACGGCTGCAATGGCGTCAGCTAAGAGAGGTGCTATCGGCAGCGATTCTACTCTGCTGGCTTTGGCCTGCGTGCTGAGCGGTAGCGAATCGGTGACGATCACCTTGGTAAAAGCCGACTTTTTGATGCGGGATAAGGCGGGACCAGAAAGTACTCCGTGAGTGGCCAGGCCGTAAATCTGCTTAGCGCCTTTTTCGGCCAGTAGGTCGGCGGCGGCGCAAATGGTGCCGGCGGTGTCGATCATGTCATCAATAATGACGCAGGTCTTGCCTTTGACGTCGCCAATCAGGTATTTAGCCTCAACCGTGTTGTGCTTTTCGTGGGAGCGTTGCTTATGAATGATAGCCATGCCTGAGCCTAAAACACTGGAGTAACGTTCGGCCGACTTAACACGGCCAGCGTCTGGCGAGACCACAACTAAATCTTTAGGTAGGTTCTCTCGAATATAATTACATAAGATAGGCATGGCAATTAAGTGGTCGAAGGGGCCGTCAAAAAAGCCTTGAATCTGGCCGGAGTGCAGGTCGACTGACATAATTCTGTCGGCGCCGGCGTGAGCTAAAATATCGATAACCAAACGGGCCGTAATCGGTTCTCGCCCGCTCGCCTTGCGGTCTTGGCGGGCATAACCCAAGAAAGGACAAACGGCTGTAATGGAATGAGCTGAGGCCCGCTTGGCGGCGTCAATCATAATGGCCTGCTCCATAATGGCCTCGTTGATGTTTTGGCCGCCGTGCGACTGGATAATAAAAACATCGCTCCCGCGCACCGAGTCTTCTAATTTGCAGCTGATCTCGCCGTTGGCAAAGTTACTGAGCTTGGCATTGCCTAAAGGCAAGTTAAGCCGATCGGCAATTTGCTGGGCTAGAGCCGGGTGACTCCGTCCACTTAAGATTTGTAGTCCACGCTGGGCAACTTCAATCATATTGTAAGTGTAGCTGGTGGCGGCCACTTGTGCAATCTGCCAGATGGCGTTATTCTGGAAATATGTTAGAGAAAACCTTTTTAGACCGTCTACTAAGGCATCTCAAGGTTGGTGCCGTTAAAATTACATACTGGGACGGCACAACGGCGACCTATGGCCAGGGCAAGCCGCAGGCTCACCTAACTATTAAATCACCGCGCGTCATTAGGGCCATGGCTCGTAATGTTAGCCTAGGCTTTGGCGAGGCCTATATGAATGGCGAGATAACCACAAAATCCGATCTGTCTGAGGTAGTTCGTCTCTCCAACCAGAACCGCCGGGCCTTTCAGGGCTTAGCCAAATTAAGGCGCTTGACGCATACCAAACACAACCGTAACCGCCGCAGCCGCCAAGCCAAGCAGATCCAAGCCCACTATGATGTTGGTAACGACTTTTACAAATTGTGGCTGGATAAATCGATGACCTACAGCTGCGCCTATTTTGCCAAGCCAACCGATAGCTTAGAAACGGCCCAAGCCCAAAAAGTTGATCACGTCTTGCGCAAGCTGCAGCTTAAACCAGGTATGACCTTGCTAGATATTGGCTCCGGCTGGGGTCAGTTATTAATTCGGGCCGTTCAACAGTACGGCGTTACTGGCCATGGCATAACCCTTAGCAAAGAACAGTACAAGCTGTCGGTCGAGCGGGCTAAAAAACTGGGGCTAGCCGACAAACTTACTTTCGAGCTAATTAACTACCAAGATTTAGCGGAGTGTCCTGGTCTGCAGTTTGACCGTATCGTGAGCGTCGGCATGTTTGAGCACGTTGGAAGGCACAACCATAAAAAGTACTTTCAGGCTGTCGATAAGATGCTAAAGCCTGGTGCTATCACTGTGCTACACACCATCAGTAGTCAATATGCGGAGTCGACCGATGCTTGGATCGATCGCTATATCTTCCCGGGCGGTTATCTGCCGGCTGTTTCTGAGGTCGTCGAGTTGCAGCAAGACTTTGGTTGGCGTTTGCTTGATTACGAAAACTTAAGGCCTCATTACGCAAAGACTCTGCACGAGTGGCACCGCCGTTATTTGCAGCATCACGCAGCAATTGTTAAAAAGTACGGTTCAAAGTTCGACCGTATGTGGCAACTGTATCTGTCTGGCTCGGAGAGTGGCTTTAGAGACGGAGCTCTAGGTCTGTCGCAATTCGTTTTTTCTAAGGGCATTAACAACCAGCTGCCACTGACCAGAGAGCACGTCTATCCTAAGCTCTCCTCAAAACCCAAAACTGCTAAAAAGTAGCCACTAGCGTTGCTCAAATAAACCTGCCATAATGGCCTTATGCATCAATTAGTTGTCATCGTTGCCAAGTATTTCATCGTCTTATCGGCCTTAGTGACGTTGGCAGTTTTGCTTAAGATCAAACGCCCACAGCAAATACGGCTGATTGTGGCTATTGTTATTGGCGGAGTGATTACCTACCTCTTGGCCAAAATTGGTGGTCATCTGTATTACGATCCGCGGCCTTTTGTGGCTGGCCATTTTGCGCCTTACTTTGGTCACGCTAACGACAACGGTTTCCCCAGTGACCACACCTTATTGGCCGGCCTGCTGGCTTTCTCGGCCTGGAAGTATAGCCGCAAAGCCGGCTACCTTTTATTAGCTTTGGCTATCATGATTGGTGGCGCCCGCGTTATTGCCGGCGTTCACCACAGTGCCGACATTGTCGGG
>JBDTKG010000023.1:0-2598 GCA_039935435.1 Saccharimonadales bacterium (SeqCode)
CAATGGTGGCTTCTACAAGATCTTTCGGTTTGGTTGCAGCGACCCAGCAGCGGTTTTTGGAGCACGCATGTTTTGTGGAATCAGCAACAACACTTCGGCTCCGACCAATGTTGAGCCATCCACGCTACTTTATAGCATCGGGGTGGGCCACGGCGCTGCGGACACCAACTTGATGCTTTACTACTCTGGAGCCGTCAAACAGACGCCAATTAACCTGGGCGCTAACTTCCCCATCAACACCCTGTCAACAGACGCTTATGAGCTGGCTCTTTTTTCGCCTTCCAACCAATTTGCAACCATTTATTACGAGGTGACCCGGCTTAATACTGGCGACGTGGCCACCGGCGTGTTGGTTGGCGATGGCGCCAACATCGTACTACCCTCACCCTACACATTGATGTCGTACAGCTGGAACTACCGAACCAACAACACCACGGCGGCGGCCGTCAGCCTGGACGTCATGAGTGACTACATAGAAACCGACAATTAATGAGATAATCCCCGGATGAGCTTGGTGAACAAACAATTTAGGACAGTTTTGGGTAAACTTTTTGCAGCGGCTTTGTTTGCGATGCTTTTGTGTGGCAGCTGCGTAGGCGTTGCCAGCGCCAGCAGCTTACCAACTAGCAATTTGGCCAAGGGGTTAGCTATTTCGCCGCCAACCGCCTCTGTTAAAGTGAGCTCTGGTCAACAAAATACTGGACAGCTAACGGTTACCAACAACACACCTGGTGCTCTGCATATTAATATGCTGGTAAAGCAATTCTCGGTAGAAAGCTATACGTATAATTACCGCTTTAGCCCACCGCATAATAATTATATTCAGTTTAAGAATGGTGATTTTAGCCTGGCGCCCGGAAAATCACAAGTCGTGATCTACAATATAAACGTACCGGCTGGCAGCCCGCCGGGCGGGGTATATTTTATGTTCCTGGCCAGTACCAACCTGACGCACGGTAATCTGCAGACTACCGCTCAAGCCGGAACCTTGTTGTACTTGACCGTCAACGGTAAGTTGAGTACAAGTAGCCAATTATTAAAATCTTCTATCAGTCGATTTTCGTTCGGATCATCCATTAATTATAGGTTTGACGTTTTAGACACCGGCAACGTCTACTTTTTTATATCGCCGTTTGGTAGTTTGGGCTCTTCTTGGTCACAAAATCAGACAGCTCACATTGTAATGCCAGGGGCGGCACGGCAAATCACGGGCAGCATCAATCACCCCTTGCTACCCGGTTTATATAAGGCTAATTTTGGTTACAAAACCAGCACCGGCCAAACGATTTCTAAAACTGAACGCGTGTTTTATGTTCCGCCGTGGTTTATCGCCGCCGTACTAATACTATTGTTGGCCGGGAACACGCTATATATGCGTAAACGAAAGCGATAGCTCAAGACTTATTGATTTTTGGCGACTACGGTGTAGGTGACGTTGCCGGTGTAAACGCCTGCTGGCTTTGTAGCGTCGGCAAGAACTCCGTAATGGATATTGGTAGTGTTGCCGGTTTTATACGGGCCTGTGGCGCTGAGAAGCAGTTTGGGAGTAGTCAGTGTGCCGACGTAATTCGCTGATCCATCCAAGTTATAGCCCCAGGTATTAGTGGCTAGCGAACTGGCCACGCTGTTGCCGCTGGCCGCCAAAGTGTCGCTACCGTTGGACAAGTCCGAGTTGGCAGCGCTGTATATATACAAGTCATAGCCTTCAACGTCCGTAGAGGTGACCGTGACACTGTTGGAGCTGGTGGCCGCAAAATTTGGGCCCGATGAAGCCAGCGTCAAGTCGACGTTGCCGGATAAATTGATAGATAAGCTGGTATTGGCGCCAAATGGCACATCAGCCCCAAAAAGGCCCTGACCAAATGGTGAGGCGGCGACAGTTTGCTGAAAAGCGGCCACAGTAAACAGTACAACCAGTAGTAGCAAAGTGCGGTTTAGCAAAACATTAAGTCTAGGGGTTCTGGCTGTCATGATTACCTACAGTTTAGCGTACACCAGCAGGATTACAGCACAGTATTAACATAAGCGGCCTCCTTCCTCTGCAACAGTGTATGGGTTATACTCTGTTTAGGACCATGAGAACTAAAATACCACTGCCGCTAGCAGCCAGTTTGTGTGTAATTGTCGCCTTTGGAGCGCTGATGTTCGTGGCCTCCTTGGTCCGAGCCCAAAGCTATATGGTGACAGCGACTGTGCCGGCGCCCAGCTTAATCAGCCCAGCCACTATCGGCTCGCCTACCGATGGCGCAGTTGTCCGACAGGCTGCCATTACTGTTTCGGGCAGTTGCCCAGGCAGCTCCTACGTCAGGCTAGTCCAAAACGGCTATCCGACCGGTGTGGCCATTTGCCAGCCGAATGGCAGCTATCAAATACAGATCAATCTGGCGCCCGGCCTAAACCAACTAGTGGCGCAAGACTATAATATTACCAACAATCCTGGCCCCGATTCGGCAACCATTTCGGTAACTTATACGGCACCCCCGGCTGAAAGTAGTAGCCAGGCATCGCCCGCCAGCCAAATCATTGTCAATGCTCCCAATCTGCCCAACAGCAATCTGTCTAACTCTGTCGGCCGGGGGCCTCTGAATATATCGGCTA
>JBDTKG010000024.1:0-2577 GCA_039935435.1 Saccharimonadales bacterium (SeqCode)
GCCGACAACCGCGACGACAACGATGCCATAACTAGCCTAGACGACTTGGGCGAACAGTGGAAGAAGCAAATTGAGCATCATTTTGCGCACTACAAAGACCTCAAAAAGCCCGGCAGCACCAAAGTGCAGGGCTGGGGCGACAAAGCAGCCGCCGTCAAGATCATCAACGACTGCATAGCCCGTTTTAACGCACAAGCCTAAGCCTCAAGCCAACCAAGCCTCAGAGCTAGGTTGCACAGCGGCCTCTGTGGACGTACAATGTAAGCATAAATACTAATGCTTATGTACCAAAAACGGGGGGAATAAAAAATGAAAACACGCGTTGCAATTAATGGTTTTGGCCGCATTGGCCGGAACGTCTTTAAAATCGCTTTTGACCGCAGTGATATCGACATCGTGGCCATTAACGATCTGACCGATACTAAAACACTAGCTCATTTGCTCAAACACGACAGCAACTACGGCGCTTATGGTAAAAAAGTAACGTTCGACGAAACTAATTTGATAGTTGATGGTCAAAAGATTCCAGTCTTTGCCCAGACTGACCCCGCCAAATTACCCTGGAAAGAACATAAAGTTGATGTAGTCATCGAGTCGACCGGTTTTTTTGTTGATCCAGCCAAGGCCAAGGCTCACATTGCAGCCGGTGCTTTAAAAGTGGTTATTAGTGCTCCAGCCAAAGGTCCTGGCGCCACCACCATTGTTTTAGGCGTTAATGACGGCCAAATCGAGTCATCGGAAGATGTTATTAGTAATGCCAGCTGCACCACTAACTGCATAACCCCAGTGGCGGCGGTCATAGAATCGGCCTTTGGCATCGAAAAAGCCATGATGACCACCGTACACAGTTACACGGCCAGCCAGAGATTGCAGGATGCGCCGGCCAAGGACTTGCGAGAGGCTCGCAGCGCTGCCGAAAACATTGTCCCTACCACCACTGGCGCTTCAATTGCGGCCGCTAAGGCCTTACCAGCCCTAGAAGGCATTTTTGGAGGCATGAGTGTACGCGTGCCCACCCCCGTTGTATCGCTCAGTGACTTTGTAATCATTACCAAACGTGATGTTACCGTCGAAGAAGTCAACGCCGCCTTTGTTAAAGCCTCCAAGGAACCCTTCTATCAAGGCATTTTGGCTGTCAACGACGAAGAGCTGGTGAGTAGTGATTACATCGGTAACAGTCACTCCTGCATTGTCGACACCAAACTGACGGCCGTAGTGGCCGGTAATATGCTCAAAGTTGTGGCTTGGTACGACAACGAATGGGGCTACAGCAACCGGTTGGCCGAAGTAGTGGCCGACACTGGCCGTTTTTTGCATAAAAAGTTAGACCACAGTAAACACCACGACTAATGAGAATTGCCCTAACTACCGATCACGCCGGCTTTGAGCAGCTCAAAAAGTTGCAGCAATTTTTGGAGTCTAAGGGTCATCAGTGTGCCAATTTTGGGCCAGCTGTTTTGGACAGCACCGACGATTATCCGGACTTAATTGCTCCTGCTGCCAAGGCAGTGGCCGATGGTCAATGTCAAATGGGCATCATTATGGGCGGCAGTGGCCAAGGCGAGGCCATGGTGGCTAATCGCTTTAAGGGTGTTCGGGCGGCCGTTTATTATGGTCCGGCTACCGCTCAAGGGGCTGTGGATGCCGATGGCACGGCAGCCGACGAGGATGGTTTAGACATTCTGCGGCTCAGTCGCCAACATAACGATGCCAACGTTTTGAGTCTAGCAGCTCGGTTTTTAACGGAGGCCCAGATTGAAGCCGCCGTCCAGCTGTGGCTAGCAACGCCTTTTAGCGGCCAAGAACGTCACCAGCGTCGGATCAAAAAGCTCGACGAGGTTGTCTGATGCCAATTATCTGTCCAACGGTTTTGGCCGAGGATAGCCATGCTTTTAGGTCTCAGATGGAACGGATCGAGCCTTTCGCTAAACGTTTGCAGATTGATCTGACTGACGGCAGCATGACACCTGGAAAAACGGTGGCTTTGGAGCATGTCTGGTGGCCCAAAACGGCTCAGGCCGATCTGCACTTAATGTACAAGCACCCAGTGTTGCAGCTTAAACACCTGGTCGACCTGAAGCCTCATCTGGGGATTGTTCATGCCGAGGCTGAGGGTAACTTTTTGAACTTAGCTAAGGTCTTGCACAAATACGACGTTAAAGTGGGTGTGGCCGTTTTGCCAGCAACCGATTTAGAGACCATTAAGCCGGCCTTAAATTTTATTGATCATTTACTGATATTTAGTGGTTCACTAGGGTCTTTTGGCGGCCAGGCCGACCTGGACTTGCTAGCCAAGGTGCGATTGGCTAAAAAGTGGAAGCCGCAGTTAGAAATAGGCTGGGACGGCGGCGTTAACGATGGCAACATTAAGGCTTTGGCCGATGGCGGCGTTGAGGTTCTGAACGTCGGCGGATTTATACAGAAGGCAGCCGATCCGCTTGCCGCTTATGCTAAACTAAAAGTATGTCTACGGTAGCAAAAAAGTCCATCAAAGAGCTGGAGCTAATGGCTAACACCATCCGGCAGGATATAATCCGCATGTTGGAGGCGGCTGGCAGTGGCCACAGCGCCGGTCCT
>JBDTKG010000025.1:0-4428 GCA_039935435.1 Saccharimonadales bacterium (SeqCode)
ACCTAGATTGGTTACTGCCGTTCGACGCCGCTTACGCCCATGTTGGCGGCAGCCCCGAAGCCCTGGCTCAAATCACCAGTTTGGGCGTTAAAGACCTCAACCAGTTCTACAACGGCTCGTTCTATACCAGGGTCAGTACCCGCTACGCGCCCCACAATGTTTATACCAGCATGGCTCAATTTGACCAGCTGGAAAAGCAAAAAGGCTACACCACCAGCAAGTTCATTAGCTTTCTACGCAAAGCAGATGCCAAGGCCAAGCAGCCGACAGCCGCCAGCATTGACATCAACATTTCTAGCTATTTGTACAACTCTCACTACGACTATGATGCCGCCGCTAACAGCTATAAGCGCAGCGAAGGCGGCAAACCTCACACCGACGAGCGCAGTGGCCTGCAGATTGAACCAAAAGTTGTAGTGGCACTGGTAATGCCCAGTACTCTGGAAGCCGACGGCGATCACAGCGCCTATGCCACGGTTGGAGGTGGGGCCATGACAGTCTTTCAGGATGGAGTTGCCACCCCAGGTACCTGGCATAAAGCTAGCCGAACAGCTCAATTTAGTTTTACAGGTAGTGATGGCCAACCGCTTAAACTTAACGCCGGTCAAACCTGGATTGTGATGGTCGATAATGCCGGCCAGATTAGTTATAAACCGTAATGCAACCGGTTAGCCCTTAGGCCCCCTCATGAACCGTTTGGACGCCTTTAAACGCCAACTTCGGCTGTTCATATTCGCCAGCATGGTAGCCTGCACGGCCCTAGTAGTATGCCTGGTGGTAGCTGGTCAGTTAATAATTGCTGACGGCAACCCGCTGGTCTATGTTGGGATTGGCTTGGTCAGCCTGGCAGTTGTGTGGGCTTTTGCGGTTGTCCTGACTAAGTTTGCCGCTCAGCCGCTCAGCTTGGTTTGGCAGGCCGTCCTGCATGTTGTGCCCGAGCAAAACAGCTCCGGCTTGGCGGCTCCCGCTTTAGACGACAATAAAATCGCCCCCGAGCTAGTCACCAGCCTAGTGCTGCAGATCTACCAGCTAGCCAGCAGCAGCCCGTCCAAAGAGACAAAAAAGGTTAACCCGCTGGCCCAGATAGTCGGCGCTGTCATGAATAGTTTTCCGCTGCCGGTGTTCGCCATCGACAAAAACCAGATGGTCATTTATGCCAATGAGGCAGCCGCCGCCTACCTGGGACTAACCGCCAAAGAGCTACTCAAGCAAAGCTTTTACTCAATCTTAGACTTAGCATTTTCGGACGACAATACGCTGGATAGCTGGCTGCAGGACAGCCGTGCCAACAAAGCCACCGCCAGCCGCTCCTGGCAGCGTGTCCGCCTCAAGCTGGCCGATCAGAAGACCCTCAAACAGTTCGACATGGCGGCCAGTTTTAGTAACCAAAATCCGGACGGGGTAGAAACTGTGGTGACTATTTTCGACCAAACTGTGCGCTACGGCAGTGAAGACCAGTCGCTAGACTTTTTGGCCCTGGCTGTTCACGAGCTCCGAACGCCATTAACAGCCCTGCGCGGCTACGTTGAGGTCTTCGAGGATGAGCTAGCTGGCAAGCTAGACCCCGAGCTGACCGGTTTTATGCAACAAATGGGCGTTGCCACCAAGCAACTTACGGCATTTATTAACAACGTCTTAAATGTGGCTCGTATTCAGGAAGGGCAGCTATCGCTGCAGCTTCATTCCGAAAACTGGGGATTGTTAGTCCAAGAAATAGTGCATAACCTGGCCTTACCAGCCAAAATCCACAATAAAGTTATTAACTATCGGATAGATGGCAATGTACCGCTGGTGGGAGTGGATAAAGTCAGTATTACCGAAGTTATCAACAACCTGGTGGACAATGCTTTTAAGTACAGCGGCGATAGCCACACCATCACTATCCACTCGTCTCTAGGCCAGGATGGCATGGTCGAAACAACTGTGCACGACGACGGCGTGGGCATCCCCGAAGCTGTTATGCCCACTCTATTCGAGAAGTTCCAGCGCAACCACCGTAACCAGGCCAAGATTGGTGGCACCGGATTAGGGCTCTACCTCTGTGCAGCCTTAGTGAAAGCCCATGGCGGGAATATCTGGGTTAAGTCCAAGGAAGGTGAGGGAGCTACCATCGGCTTTAGCCTGCAACCCTACAGCCAACTTGCAGCAGGCGCCAAAAATGGTGATAATAACGAGGCAGACATTGTCCGCAACGCCCACGGCTGGATCAAAAACCACTCGTTATACCGCCGTTAACCACTAAACCAGGAGCATCGATGCCGCAACCAACAACTGAGCCCACCCCGTCAACCGCCCGCAAAATCCTCTGTATTGAGGACGAGCACTTTATTGGCGAGCTGTATGCCCGTGCCTTAACCAAGGCCGGCTACCAAGCCAAGGTGGTTATCGATGGCGTAGAGGGCCTTAAGGAGGCCCAGACCAACCAGTACGACATCATTCTGCTAGACATCATGGTGCCCAACATGACCGGCACCGAGATCCTGCAGCGGCTGCGCGACCCAGCCCAAACGCCGCAGCTCAAAGCCAAGATTATTATTACCACCAACCTAGAACAAAAAGACGACGCCCGGCAGCAAATCGAGCGCCAGGCCGATGGCTACCTAATTAAGGCCGAGGTGACGCCGCGGCAGCTCATCGACATCCTCAAAACCATCGCCTAACAACTACTAACCGGCGACGTGCCAGCCAGTCAGCTATTGCCAGCGGTGGTATAATGTAAGCAGCAATCATCCTTCGGGCCCTGTGCGCGATTCATACAATATTAGCTTCCTGTCATGGCAGAAGTAGTGAACGGCTACTGACGCGCTTACCAGGCAGCTACCACCAAACAACCCCCGTTCACAATTATTAACGCCCCTCTGGGCAATAATTAGATTTTGGTGAAACTTTGTAATGGATCCGACAGTAGAGATAAACGAGCGAGTCGATGTTGTGGCGGTTTTTCGAAAGCGCGGCGACGTCATTTCGCTATGCCTGCCTTCCAAGATGCGCTGGCGCGGCCAGGAGATAACCCTCACCGAGCTAGCTCTGCGTCACCCCACAGTGGCTGGCAAGCGAATGATCCACGTTTTTCACGTTAGCGACGGTAGCAATGGCTATCGCCTAGAGTTCGACGCCATGGCTCTAACTTGGACCTTAGTGGCCATGATGGGCGGCGAGCAGTGAGAGTACACAACAAGGCCGCCGCCAGTGCAGCTGACTTTCAGCTCAACCGCGAGGCGCCGCAGATTATGCACATCGACCTCAACAGTGCCTTTGCCTCAGCCGAGCAGCAGGCCTGGCCCAGCCTGCGGGGCCGGCCGATGGGTGTCACTAATCGGCTGTCGCCGGAATGCTGCGTCATCGCCGCCTCCTACGAGGCCAAAGCCCTGGGCATCAAGGTGGGCTGCCGGCGTAGCGAGGCCCTGGCCCTGTGCCCGGACTTTATCATGCTGGAGACCGACCCCTCCAAATATACCTTTATGTACCAAAGCCTGCTGCGCATCATGAAGACCTATTCGCCTCATATTAAAATGAAGAGTATCGACGAGGGGATTATCGACTTTCACGGCACCCGGCAGGTTAACCAGCGGCCTTTAACCGACATTGGCATGGAGATTAAACAGCGTCTGCGCGACGAGGTGGGCAACTATATGCGCGTTAACATCGGCATTGGCCCTAATCGTTTTTTGGCTAAAACGGCCGCCGGCCTACATAAGCCAGATGGGCTAGACGTCATCAGCCACCGCAATCTGCTCGATGTTTATGGTTCGATGGAGCTGCAAGACATCAGTGGCATAGCTGATGGCTACGGCAGCCGTCTAAGGGCCCACGGCATTGCCACGCCACTGCAGTTTTTGGCGGCTTCGCCGGAGCTACTGCGACGCCAAATCTTTAAGAGTATTAACGGCCTGCACTGGCACCAGCGGCTACGGGGCTACGAAGTCGACGACTACCAGACTAACCTAACCATGGTGGGCCGCCAGTGGGTGGTTAAACAAACCACCGACGACGATGACTATCTGCGCTCCTGCCTACATTTTTTGGCCGAGACCACCGGTAGCAAATTGCGCTTCCGCAATGCTCAGGCTAGAGGAGTCTGCCTGTGGATGGAATTCGCCGCTGGCGGCGGCTGGCGTGACAAGCGAATCTGCAAACAAGCCTTTTACAGCAACCAAGACATCTGGCTGCAGGTGTCGCGGCTGTTCGACCAGCGCCCCAAGCACATGCGGGTGCGCATGATTGGCCTTTATCTATACGAGCTTACACCGTCCAGCCGCAGCCAACTAAGCCTGCTGGACGACGTCGCCAAGGCCGACTACCTCACCAAGGCCATGGACGAAATCAACGACTTTTACGGCTCCTTTACGGTCTTCTCGGCCGACACCCTAACCGGCAAAGCCAACGTCAAACAAAAAATCCCCTTCGGCGGCACCGAATACTTCGAGC
>JBDTKG010000026.1:0-2576 GCA_039935435.1 Saccharimonadales bacterium (SeqCode)
CGCGTCGACGTGCCTTCAATCCGACTTAAAGTAGGCGACGTACTAACAGTTCGCCCTAAGAGTCAGGGTAGCGAGTACTTTAAGAAGCTAGACGAAGTTAGTCCAGCCGGCGAAGAAAACGGTGCTAGCTGGCTTAAGGTTAATCGCAAGAAGTTTGAGTTTTCCGTGACTGGTATGCCTATCCGAGAAGAGATGGAACCGGACATTAATGAGCAACTAATCGTCGAGTATTACTCACGTTAATAAGAGAGGCAAGAGAGCAGATATGTCAAAAATGATTCACACACCAGGAGTAGTAAAGGTTGACCAACATGGTCCGACTAGCGCTACATTTGTAATCGAGCCTTTGCACACTGGCTACGGGATGACCCTGGGCAACAGTCTACGCCGCGTTTTGCTGAGTAGCATCGCCGGTGCCGCCGTTACCGCGTTTCGGGTTGATGGTGCTAGCCACGAGTTTACTACCTTGCCTAACGTCAAAGAAGACGTTGTGCAGATAATGCTCAACCTCAAAGGTATTCGTTTTCGTGTTTATGGCGATGAGCCTCAAACCCTAAAGATCACCAAAAAAGGCGCCGGCCCAATGACAGCCAAAGACATCGTCACAAATGCCGACGTCGAAGTTGTTAACCCGGAGCACTTTATCGCCACTTTGGACGGCGCTAAAGCTCAGCTGACTATCGAGATTGTTGTCGAAACCGGCCGCGGTTACCGCACAATCGACGAAAGTGGCGCTCGCAAGATCAGCGACATGATTGCCGTAGATGCCATCTTTAGCCCAGTTCTGCGTGTCCGTTACAAGGTAGAAAACACCCGCGTTGGCCAGATGACCGACCTCGACAAGCTTTTGTTGACTGTCGACACTGATGGTTCAATTACTCCTAGCGATGCCTTCGAGGAAGCCTCAGCCATTCTGGTTAACCAGTACACAGCCTTGGCCGGTCAAACCCGTGTCGAAGCAGGCAAACCAGCCAGCAGCAGCTTTAACGATGACGACGAGATGGGACAGGACGCCGACGACTCAGCCGAACTCAATACTCCTATCGAGGACCTCAACCTGACAGCTCGTACTACCAACGCTCTAATTAATAACGACATCCACACTCTTAAGGACTTGTTTTCGCTGAGTGACGCCGAGCTGCGCGACCTAAAAGGTTTTGGCAGCAAAGCCCTCGATGAAGTCAAAGACAAAATGTCGGAGATGGAGCTTTAATAATGCATCGTCACGGATATAAAGGTCGAAAATTCCACCGCGAGCGCGATCAGCGTGAAGCTCTGGTTCAGAGTCTGGCCGAATCGCTAATTAAGCACGAAACTATCGAAACAACTCTGCCTAAGGCTAAAGAGGTTTTGCCCTACGTTGAGCGCCTCATTACTAAGGCCAAGAAAGGCGACTTGCACAGTCGTCGCCAAATCATCCAGTCGCTGCAGACAGTCGAAGCAGCTCACAAGCTGGTCGACGATGTTGCGCCAAAACTGACTGGGCGTGTTAGCGGCCATTTAAGGATTGTACGAACCCGTATGCGCCGCGGCGATAACGCTCAATTGGCTCGGATTAGCTTTGTAGACGATTTAACAGTTGCGCCAGTGGCTAAATCAGCTGTTAAGGTTGCAAAGCCCGTCACCAAACCTGTCACTAAGACCGCAACCAAGCCGGCAGCCAAGAAGGCTCCAGCTAAAAAAGCAGTAGTTAAAGAGAAGGCTAAATAATGAAGACTTTCAGCGCAAAACCAACTGATGTTAACCGGCAATGGCTGCTAGTCGATGCTAGCCAAGCACCGCTGGGCCGCGTCGCTACGCAGATTGCGGTTCTATTAACAGGTAAAAGTAAGCCGATGTTTACTAAGCACATAGACTGCGGCGACTACGTAGTGGTCATAAACTCCGATCAATTAGTTGTTACCGGCGACAAACTTAACAAGAAGATTTACTACCAACACAGCCATTATCCAGGCGGCCTTAAAGAAGCAACTTTGCAAGAGAAACTCGATAAAGACTCAACTGAGGTTATTATCCGGGCCGTCCGCGGGATGTTGCCTGTCAACAAGCTGCGGGACGAGCGTTTGATGCGCCTTAAGGTGTACAAGAACGCCGATCACAAGCATACTGCCCAGCAGCCTAAGCCAGTAGACGTTAGCACTAAAAAGGAAGGCAAATAAGATGGCCGAGGTTAAACCAGCTGCCAAAGCAACAGCCAAGCACTATTACTACGCTCTAGGACGCCGTAAGAGCGCTACAGCCCGCGTTCGCCTGATGACTGGCAAAGGTAACATTGTTATCAACGGCCAGACAGCCAGCGAGTATCTAAGCGACAGTAAAAGTTTACTAACTGAGCTCGAGAAGCCGTTTGTAGTTTTGGAACAGAGCGGCAAGTATGACGTTACGGTAGTTGTCAGCGGCGGCGGCCATGCCGGACAAGTCGATGCAATCCGTCTTGGTATCGCTAAAGCCCTTACCGTTTTTAATGAAGACTTAAAGAGTACCTTAAAGCGGGCCGATTTATTGGGCCGTGACCCTCGCGAAAAAGAACGTAAAAAGTTCGGCCTCAAGGGCGCCCGCAAGCAGCGTCAGTTTAC
>JBDTKG010000027.1:0-1564 GCA_039935435.1 Saccharimonadales bacterium (SeqCode)
CGTATCCCACTTATTACGCATGATTCCGATGCAATGCCAGGGCTGGCTAATCGCCTGGTTAGTGGTCGGGCCGTATTGCACGCCACGGCTTTGCCAGCCAGTCAGTATCCGGCCTATCAGGCCTCAAAAATTCATCAAGTCGGTGTGATTGTTGGCCCTGAGTATCAATTAATGACGCCTCAGCTGCAGGTTGGTAGCAAGCGTAAGCTTAGCCTGCCTGGCGACAGCCCGCTGCTAATGATAACCGGCGGTAGTCTAGGTGCTAAATCGATTAATCAGGCCATGGCCAAGATTGTGCCCGAGTTGTTAACGCACAATGCCCAACTGCAAATAGTCCATCAGGTGGGCCGAGGGCATCTTGATTGCTACGGTTCATTTAGTAGCAATCGTCTCAAAGTAGCTGATTTGCTGCCTAATTTAGAGGTATATTTGGGTGCTGCCGACCTGGTGGTGACACGGGCTGGAGCTAATACTCTGGCCGAGCTAGGCGTTCTGGCAAAAGCCGCTATCGTGGTGCCCAATCCACACTTAACAGGGGGGCACCAGCTTAAAAATGCTCAGTATTTGGCCGATCAGGATGCTGTTGAGATGGTCGATGATGAGCAGCTCAATACGCTAGCCGGCCAGCAGCAGCTTAATGATCGAGTTAACGAACTGCTAGCCAGTGCCGAACGTCGCCAAAAACTAGCTTATAATTTTCACCAGGCAACTATTTTAGACGGCGCTCAGCAGCTGGCTAAATTGATTCTGCTAGCGGCCAAGCCCGCACCGACTGAGGAAAAAGCTTAGTGAAGCCACTGCAGCCTCGGCAGGCAGCCGCCAAGCGGCCGACCAAGCCTAGTTCTTCGGCCGCTTTCTCATACTATGCTAGTGGCCGTTCGGCTGAATCCAAAAAACACACCATCCATCCCACTGGCTGGTTGCAAAAAACCTGGGTCCGAAATTTGCCCTCCATTGTGGCCTTGAGCGTTCTGTTAGTAATTGTTCTGTATTGCCTTGGATTATCTACAAACCAGCCCAAAGTGATCTTAAGCGGTTCTGGCGCTGGGTTGCGCCCCGTGGCCGTCTATCAAGCCGGTGCGCAGCAGATTCTCAACCAGTCGCTACTGAGCCGGACTAAATTTACGATCAATACAGCCGGTTTTCAGCAGGACTTCCAGGATCGCTTTCCGGAAGTCTCCCAGGTCTCTCTGGGGCTACCATTAATTGGCCGCCGTCCAGTGGTAAGCATTGTGGCCGCCCAGCCGGAGATAATCTTAACGTCCAACAATCAGGCTTACGTCATCGATAAACGAGGCAAAGCTATAATGACGGCCGCCGACTTATCTTTGCCAGCTCGTCAAAAATTGCCGGTTATCAACGACCAGAGCGGTCTGCAGGTTAAAGTTGGCCAGACGGTTCTGTCTAGCCAGAACATTCGCTTTGTTATGATCGTTCTGGAACAGCTAGGCGCTAAGCAGTTAAGCACCTCAACCATTACGCTGCCGGCAATCCCACATCAGCTGAACATTGGTATATCTGGACAGCCGTACATCATTAAATTCGACTTTGACAGCGACGCTAG
>JBDTKG010000028.1:0-14681 GCA_039935435.1 Saccharimonadales bacterium (SeqCode)
TAGCCATTACTTAATCTCCTTTTCGAACGGTAATCCGAATTTCTCGAGCAAAGCCCGGCTATGAGCCGCTTCTTTGGCCTTTATTACAAATACTACCTGTAAACCGTGCACGTTGCTGGTTTCCTCGAAAGTCAATTCTGGAAAGACTGATTGATCGGTAAAACCAATGCTGTAGTTGCCCTGACCATCGAAAGCCTTAGCACTAACACCGTGGAAGTCGCGTAGCCGCGGTAGAACAATGTTAATTAAGCGGTCCATGAACTCGTACATCATTTCGTCGCGCAACGTCACCTTAAGACCTACTTTGTTGCCTTCGCGCAGTTTAAACGAGGCGATCGACATGCGAGCGATGGTTTCGACAGGTTGCTGACCAGTAATTTTGCGAACCGTGTTAACGGCCACTTCCATGATTTTTTTATCGTCCTTAGCGCGTCCCAAGCCGACGTTAACAATCATCTTTTGGACGCGGGGAACTTGGTGAACGTTGCTCAGCTTTAGTTCTTTTAGCAAAGCTGGGGCAATTTCTTGGTTGTACTGCGCTTTTAAGCGAGCCATAGTTGCTGCTTTAGGCTTAGTTGCAGGATTGGCTTTGACTGTAGTGCTAGATTTAACCATTATTTAATCTCCTTGCCGGTGCTCTTGGCGACGCGCGTTTTAACGCCTTTAGCATCGATCTTGTAGCCAATGCGAGTCGCCTTCTTGGTAGTTGGCTCTTGCAGACTAACTTTTGAGACCCAGATCGGCTTGGTTATCTCGGCAATGGTGCCCTGCGGGAATTCACGGTTGGGCTTGAGGTGCTTTTTAACAATATTGATACCGTCAACTGTCACTTTATTGAGGCTAGGATGAACGGCGCTGACTTTGCCAGTTTTACCCTTGTACTTGCCAGCACGGACAATAACGGTGTCGCCCTTTTTGAGGCGAATCTTATAGACTGCTGGTGCTTTAATAGCCATTATAGGACCTCCGGAGCTAAGCTGATGATCTTAGCGTAACCTTGGTCGCGGAGTTCGCGAGGGACAGGACCAAAAATACGCGTTGCTTTAGGCAATTTGTCTTCGCCAATGATGACTGCGGCGTTATCGTCAAATTTAATAGTTGAGCCGTCTTTGCGGCGAATTGTACTCTTAGTACGAACCACAACGGCTCGAACAACCGACTTGCGCTTAACGGTGCCGCTTGGGTTAGCCTGCTTAACCGTAGCCACAATAACGTCACCAACCCGGGCGTAACGTCGACGGGTACCACCAAGCACACGGATACACAAAATTTCTTTTGCACCGGAGTTGTCGCAAACCTTTAAACGGGATTCTTGTTGAATCATACTGATTCTCCTGACTGGTCGACAATAGCTGGTCGTTCGATAATTTCTTTAAGAACGTGATGCTTGCGAGCGCTGAAAGGACGAGTTTCGACAATGGAGACTCGGTCACCTAGCTTAGCCTCATTCTTTTCGTCATGAGCCATGAACTTACGGTTCTCACTGTATTGCTTCTTATATAGGGGATGGGTTTTGCGGGTGGTAACAGTGACGACAATAGTTTTGTCGGCTTTGTCTGAACTGACGCGCCCAATGATAGTTTTGGACATTATGCGGTCTCCTTTGTGAGCTCTTCACTCAATACTGTCAACATTCGGGCTAAATCTTTGCGTTTGTTGCGAAGTGATTTGGTGTTCTGAACTTCACCCATGTGCATCCGGCGACGCAGCTCGGCGATTTCGTCGCGCAGCTTAGTAGAGTCGTTAGCCAATTGGCCAGTAGATAATTTTCGAATTTCAGCAATCTTCATACTAACTCTCTTCCCTTGTCAGAAACTTAGTTCGGACCGGTAGTTTGTGAGCCGCTAAACGCATGGCTTCGCGGGCAACATCTTCGGCAACGCCTTGCATCTCAAACATAATCGTTCCTGGCTTAACTTTAGCAACGTAAAATTCAGGGTTTCCCTTGCCGCTGCCCATCTTAACGTCCAAAGGTTTGCGAGTAACCGGTGTGTGCGGGAAAATACGGATCCAAATTTTACCACCACGCTTGATGTAGCGGGTCATAGCCTGACGTGAGGCTTCGATTTGACGTGCTGTGATTCGCTCATGCCCCTGGGCCTGCAGTGCGTACTCACCAAAAGCAATACGGTTACCAGAAGTAGCAACGCCGCGGATCTTTCCCTTGCGCACCTTGCGGTGAGCTTGTCGTTTAGGCATCAACATTAGATAACAACCTCGCCCTTATATATCCAGACCTTAACACCAATGATACCGGCTGCGGTGTGGGCATTGACCTGAGAATAATCGATGTTGGCGCGAATAGTGTGCAGAGGAACGCTTCCTAAAACTTCTTTTTCGCGGCGTGACATCTCGGCACCATTGAGGCGACCAGCGATCTCGACACGGATACCTTGAGCACCGGAGCGCATAGTAGCGGCTGCCGACTGTTTGATAGCGCGGCGGAAAGAAATGCGCCGTTCTAGCTGATGAGCGATGTTTTCGGCAACTAATTTAGCATAAAGCTCAGGCTTTTTGACTTCTTCGATGTTAACACGAACAGTCACGCCATAAATCTTTTCGATAGCCGCCTTTAGTTCCTGGGCACCCGAACCACCGCGGCCGATAACTACGCCGGCTTTGGCAGTAGCTATAGTCACAGTAACCTGATTTGGTGAGCGCTCGATGTCAACCTTATTAACAGCGCCACGAGAACCGACTTTGTCTTGAATAAGCTTGCGGACTTTAAGGTCCTGAGCCAAGTAGCCAGCGTAATCACGCTTGTTAACAAACCATTTACTGCGCCAGTCTTTGTTGACCTGGAGCCGCATGCTAATTGGATTTACTTTTTGTCCCATTACTTGGCTCCTTTCTTAGCAGTAACTGGCTTAACGGCTGCATTCTTGACCACGCGGGCTTCGCCATCGACGATAACGCTGATATGGCTAGTGCGGCGTTGAAAGGGTAAGGCACGCCCGTGAGCGGCTGGACGGTAACGTTTTAGTCGCACACCTGGAGTAACAGTTATAGAGATAATCCGCAGGGTGTCAGGCTTTAGCTTGTGGTTGTGATCGGCATTGGCCCGGGCGCTTTCGATGGCTTTGCGAACTGGCAAGGCCGAGCGACGAGGCGTGTGCTCCAAAATAGTCAGGGCATCAGCTACGCTGCGGCCACGAACTAAGCTGGCAACAACGCCAACTTTGCGGGGGCTCATGCGAACGCCTTTAGCGATAGATTGAACGCTCATTATTTGCCACCCTTAGCTAGCTTGCCGCCGTGGCTTCGGAACTTGCGAGTTGGTGAAAACTCACCAAGCTTGTGACCGACCATGTTTTCGGTGATAAAAACAGGAACATGAACTTTACCATTGTGGACAGCAATTGTTTTACCAACAAATTCGGGAGCAATAGTGCAAGCCCGTGCCCATGTCTTGATAATGGTACGGTCTTCGCCACCAAGGGCCGCAACTTTTTTGGCCAGCTTGGGATCCACGAATGGTCCTTTCTTAAGTGATCGACTCATATTATTCCTGCCTTATTACCTTCGCTTCGCCTGATGACGACTTTTAAGAATGAATTTGTTGCTAGACTTACGGCGACGTGTCTTGAAACCAAGCGTCTTTTGACCCCATGGAGTCTGCGGAGCAGTACCATGGTTCTTACCACCACCAACACCGTGACGACCACCATCACCACCACCATGCGGGTGATCGGCAGCGTTCATAACCACACCGCGGACGGTTGGACGAATGCCACGTTTGCGGTTACGGCCAGCTTTGCCGTATTTAATGTTCTGGTGCTGTTCGTTACCGACGCTACCCATGCTAGCCGAGCACTCCAGGTGGACTAATCGGACTTCGCCGGAAGGTAATTTGATTTGGGCGTATTCGCCCTCTTTAGCAGCCAGTTGAGCACTAGCACCAGCTGAGCGAACCATTTGTGCACCGCGGCCCAGTTTAAGCTCAATGGCGTGAATGGTACTTCCTACCGGAATACTCTTGAGCGGTAAACGATTGCCAGTTTCGATAGGTGCTTCTTCGTCGCTAATAACGGTTTGGCCAACTTTCATGCCATTGGCAGCTAGTACGTAGTGATAAGTACCATCAGCTTCTTTAAGACGGGCAATTCGAGCTGAGCGGTTAGGATCGTATTCGATATGTTCAATTGTAGTTGTTGTGCCGCTGGCCAACTTGAAGTTAATCAAACGGTAGAATTGCTTAGTACCACCACCTTTGTGACGGGTTGTAATGCGCCCTTGGTTGTTACGGCCACTACCGCGCTTTTGGATGACAAGCAGAGAACGGACAGGTTTGCGAGTTGTGATTTCACTCATGTCCTGAGTGGTCATGCCACGCTGACCAGGAGTATTTGGCTTTAATGCCCTAATAGCCATTACTTAGACTCCTTCTTAGCATCGACTTTAGCGTCTTTTTTAGCTTTCTTGTCGGCCACTTTTTGCAATGTATCAGCCGTTTTCTCGGCTTTAGCCTCTTCTTCGTCGACAGCCGCAAAAACAGCAATGGAGTCGCCCGCTTTAAGCCGAACATAAGCCTTTTTTATGTCAACGTTTTTGCCGACTAACGGTCGGCCACCGCGTCGATAGCTACGTTTTGGCTTACCAATAGTGTTACTGATGTTAACGGTTTCGACAGTAACGCCGAACTGGGCTTCGACAGCTGCCGCCACGGTCACCTTATTAGCAGTTTTTGGAACCACAAAAACATAAGTACCTTGCTCTTTGCTCAGAGCATAGGCTTTCTCGCTCATGCGAGGCTTGATTGTCATGGCTGTTGCGTCGGACATTACTTAATCTCCTTAGCAGCCGACTTGCTTGGGGCGGTCTTAACAGCCTCTGGCGTGGCAGTCAGCCAGTCGTTGATCTGCTTTAGGGCAGGCGCGGTTATCAATATAGTGTGCGAGTTAACAGCATCAAAAACGTTAACATACTTAGCTTGGACAACCTTGATGTAATCGAGGTTCTGGCAAGCCCGCACTAGTTCTGGGGTTTTACTGTCGACCACAACTAGTACTTTTCGGGTGGCGCCCAATTTGCTAAACAATTTTGCAGCATCGGCTGTTTTACCACTCTTAACATCTAGACTCTCGATGATAGCCAGTTTGCCTTCTTGTGAGGCTAGGCTCAAAGCTTGACGAATAGCTTGCCGCTTGGATTTAGTGCTGAGCTTTTGGGTGTAGTTCTCGTGGCCAGTTGGGCCAAAAACAATACCACCACCGCGCCAGATTGGGTTACGAATACTACCAAAACGGGCCCGACCAGTACCTTTTTGCTTCCAAGGCTTTCGGCCACCACCACTAACCAAACCGCGAGTCTTAACTCGAGCCGCCGCACTGCGGCCATTGGCTAGGTAGACCAAGTAGGCTTGCTTTAGAAGATCGTGATTTTGGACATTAAGGCCGAAGACGGCCTTATCGAGCTTGGCGGCGGTTGTAGCTTTGCTACCTGATTTAGTAAATGTTGCTACTGCTGCCATAGCTTTAAGCCTCGACTCCCTTAATCATAATGATGCCCTTGCGCGGTCCTGGCACCGGGCCGTTAACGCCAATAACATTCAGTTCGGCATCAATCAAAGATACTTGTAGATTTTTAACTGTGACTCGCTCGTGACCCATTTGGCCGGCCATCTTTTTGCCTTTAAAAATGTGCTGAGGATACATAGAACCAATCGAACCTGGCTTGCGGGTGTTGCCCTTACCACCGTGCGTTTTGCGCTGGCGGTGGAACTTATGGCGCTTAATTGTTCCGGCCCAACCTTTACCTTTGCTAGTGCCAGTCACCTGGATAGTGTCTCCAACCGAAAAGACCTCGGTAGTGATGGCTTCGCCTACTTTGAGGTCTTCGGGTAATTGGTCGATTCGAAATTCGCGGACAATCTTGGGTTGAGCTTTAGACTTGGCAAAATGACCAGCTTGAGGCTTAGATGGCTTTTTGTCGGTCTCAAAACCGAGCTGAACGGCTGTATAGCCATCAACATCGTTAGTCTTAAGCTGGGTAACAGTACAAGGACTAGCCGACAGCAAAGTAACGGCTTGTGCTGTGCCGTCTTCGGAAATAGTGGTGGTCATGCCGATTTTACGGGCAATCAAGGCTTTCATCTATCCGTATTCCTTCTCTTTAGTTTGATCCCTTTTGCATAAAAATTCTTGGTGGCTAGTGGTTTCTACCCCAGTTACTTGCGTAACCCGGAAGCGGACCTGCTAATTCACCAAGTGACAATCTAGTTAGAGTTTGTACACAATTTATGCAAATAATATTGAGATACCAGTACAGATTAGCACAAACCGGCCACTCCTGTCAATCTGTTGCAAAAACTACAATTACTTTTAAGGAGAGCCGGCTGGGCCGTCTTACATCTTGATTTCGGCGTCGCAACCAGCTGGCAAGCTAAGATTCATCAGACTATCAATAGTCTTAGGAGTTGGCTCTAAAACGTCGATGATGCGCTTGTGAATGCGCATTTCGAATTGTTCGCGGCCTTTCTTAAAAACGTGCGGACTTTTAACTACCGTATATACCGTCTTCTTAGTTGGCAACGGAATTGGGCCAGCAATCACAGCGCCGGTGCGCAGTGCCGTGTCTACAATTTGTTTTGCTGACTGGTCGATAACCTTGTGGTCATAGGCCTTCAAGCGAATCCGGATTCGCTGCTTGCTACTAACCTCAGGCTTAGCCGGGCTGTCTGGTTTTTTGGCATCTGCCATAATATTTGCGCTCCTTGTGATGTAACATCTCTGGTCGGCTATATAGAACCGATTCAGCGACTTTTAGTCATCACCATTAGTTTACAGATGTGATTGTACAACAAATGCCGTAATTAGCCAAGAGGCGGACTCAGCACCACGCTGGCACCAGGCTCCCACTCAGCAATAAAGTTACGAGTAGCCGATGGGCTCGGTAAATCTACAGACAACGCCGCCAAAGCGCTGTCCGAAGGCTGTTCTGTAATCCACTCAGCTAAAGTCAGCTCTGGGTGATGATCGGGTAGCTCGTACTGCGGGTCGTTGCCAAACCTATCCTGCACAGCTTGGCAGTAAACTCCAGCATGGGCTAGGACATTAGAAAATAGTCGATCACGATCCAAGACGATACGGCCATTGCTGTTGTAGGATGCAGTGGCTATCTCTATTCCGTCAGTAACTGTCTGCGGCAGTTTTTCCCATAATTCGGCTGGGATGACAGATTTTCCAGGCAACCGTTGCAAAAGTCCAATTGTCTGCACCTCCACAGGGTAAGATAAGCGGCCAGCCAATTTGGCGACCTCTATTTGTCTGTCCAGGCAATGAGTCGCATAAAGTCTGGTAGCTATCTCCATACCGGTCGATTGTATTCGCTCTTGCCGATAACTTGTCATAGTCTTGCACCTTTGGTTAACTGGTGACTAATATTATAACACTTGTTTGCTGACGCGGCTAAGTTTGGCCTACCTACAGACTGCCGGGACGCTCTAGCATGGCTGCCTCAACCAATAGAGCCTGGGCTTGATCGGGTGACAAAATGCCGGCGTAGCGAACGTCATTAGGGAGCCATTGGGCTGCCGCTTCAGAATAAGCGTTTATTGCTACTCCAACATCTCTCTTGTCGTCAGCTGCGTAAGTAGGTATGAATGCTATAATTTCACCTGTCGACATCCGTTCAATAAGATGAACTTCTGCCGTGCCCGCTAGTACTTCCTTCCACACCTTGCTATGGCCGGCTGGTTTATAAAATGCATCTATGGCTGGATCTGATGACTCACCTAAAGTCTCTGGCATATGTTTTCCTTACTCTTTTTTCAATATAATACTAATAATTATAGAATCTAGTTTGTTTGCTGTCAATTCCTGCAATCTAAGTCTGCCCATAAACAAAAGAGCCGCATTGCTGCGACTCCTTTGCTGTCCTAAGACGGGTGCTATAGATTATTTGTTAATCTTGGTAACAACACCGGCACCGACAGTTCGGCCACCTTCGCGGATAGCGAAGCGCAAACCTTGTTCCATGGCGATTGGAGCCAGCAACTTAACCTTAAAGGTTATTGTGTCGCCGGGCATAACCATTTCTTTGTCAGCAGGCAATTCCACCTCACCAGTAACATCCGTAGTACGGAAGTAGAACTGAGGCTTGTAGCCCTTAAAGAATGGAGTGTGACGGCCGCCTTCATCCTTGGTTAGAATGTAGACTTCGGCGTCAAACTCGGTGTGAGGAGTAATCGATCCGGGCTTGCAAAGCACTTGACCGCGTTCGATGTCGTCGCGCTCTACACCGCGGAGCAGGATACCAACGTTATCGCCGGCCTGACCTTGGTCTAGGTTCTTCTTAAACATCTCTACGCCAGTAACAACAGATTTCTTAGTGTCGCGGATACCGACAATTTCGACTTCTTCGTTGATCTTAACGATTCCCTGTTCGATACGACCAGTAGCAACTGTGCCACGGCCTTTAATCGAGAAAACGTCTTCGATAGGCATCAGGAATGGCTTGTCCAGCTCGCGCTTTGGTTCTGGGATAAAGTCGTCCATGGCTGCAACAAGTTCCATGATGGCGTCTTCGTTTTCCTTATCACCAGCCAAAGCCTTTGTAGCCGAGCCCTTGATGATAGGAGCATCTTCGTCGTAACCGTTTTTAGCCAAAAGCTCGCGAATGTCCATTTCAACCAATTCGATTAGCTCTGGGTCGGCCAAGTCCATCTTGTTCATAAAGACCAAAATCTTAGGAACGCCAACCTGGCGGGCCAGCAAAACGTGCTCGCGGGTTTGTGGCAATGGACCATCGTTAGCAGCGACTACCAAAATGGCACCGTCAATTTGAGCGGCACCTGTAATCATGTTTTTAACGTAGTCGGCGTGACCAGGCATGTCGACGTGGGCGTAGTGACGTTTTTCGCTCTCGTACTCTTGGTGAGAAGTAGCAATGGTAATACCACGCTGCTTTTCTTCGGGCGCGTTGTCGATTTCGTCGTACTTAATAGGCTTGTTGACGTCGCTAGGCAAGCGCTTAGACAAAACTGTAGTAATTGCAGCTGTTAGGGTTGTTTTACCGTGGTCAACATGGCCCATTGTGCCTACGTTTACGTGCGGTTTGGTTCGGTCAAAATTTGCCATATTGGAGGGCTCCTCTTACGTTTCGATTATTAATCGATTTTATTTATCATTCACTTTTGCGTAAGCCAACAATAGCTCACGCGAGTTACCAAAGCATTTTAGCGGAAATTTACCTCTTTGTAAAGAAGTTAATAGAAGATTAAGCTAGCTACTAACTGCGATTTCGGCGACCGATTGCTAATGCCGCCAAACCAACTACAACGCCAACCGAAGCGGCTGCTACTTTATCTGCTGTAGCCGCCCAGCCAGTGCGTAATTCGGACATTAACTCCAGAAGAGCCGCTTGGTCGGCGTCATAGTGGCCGGCGTGGGCCTCCTGCAGTGCCATGCCCCTGAGCTGAACGAGCGCCGCGCGGCGCGCCTGATGAGCCGAAAGAGCTTTATTATGTAACAACTTCGGAAATAGGCCTTCAGATTCCGGGTTTTCTAAGGGTGTAGAAGCGATAGAAGTAACCTCCGTGATGAGGTGGGCTTTATCTCTCAGCGAGAATTCTGGGCTGGCGCGGGTTATCAATGCCGTCAAGCCTTGAACGTGTTGCTTGGGCTCGTAGCGGCCAAAGCCAGGCGCATAATTGCGGTTCGGCTTATCAAGTCCCTCGTAAATGGGTATACCACTTACGGCAGCAGGCGACGGGTCATCGTCAAAGACATCGCTAAAACTATCTCCGAGCGGGACGCCTAAACGTCTAGCCAGCTCGGCTGATAGGCCGCGCAATGAAGCTGCCGATGTATTTGGTTCATACATCAAATTAATAGCCAGTGGCATTAAGACTCTTTGGGCATCCATCAACGGAGTCTCACGGGGCATAGGATTTAATCCAACTTCCAAACTCATCGGGCCTCCAATTTTATTAGTTGATGGGTCTAATATAGCCATTAGTCGGACAGACGGCAAGCATAAAGACTATCCAAAATTACTTAGCGTTTTTAGAGATGATAGCTTCGGCTACGTGGTTTGGTACGTCGGCGTAGTGGTCTAGCTCCATGCTAGAGCTAGCTCGGCCCTGTGTACTACTGCGCAGGTTAGTTGTGTAACCAAACATTTCTCCCAAAGGTACAAAGGCGGTGATCTCTTTAATGCCAGTGCTGAGGTCGATCATGCTTTCGATGCGGCCACGCTTGGAGTTAAGATCGCCAATTACGTCGCCCATGAACTCCTCTGGAGTTACCACAACCACTTTCATGACGGGCTCCATCAGGACAGGAGAAGCTTTGCGGACGCCGTCTTGCAAGGCGATTGAACCAGCAATCTTAAAGGCCATTTCGCTGGAGTCAACTTCGTGGTAGGAACCGTCATACAGCTCGGCTTTGATGTCGACCACTGGGTAACCGGCCAAAACACCGTTCGCCATGGCCTCTTTGATGCCTTCCGAAACTGGTTTGATGTACTCTCCAGGGACCACACCACCCTTGATAGAGTTGATGAATTCCAGGCCTTTACCAGGCTCGTTCTGGCTAAGACGCAACCAAACGTGTCCATACTGACCGCGGCCACCAGACTGACGGACAAACTTGCCTTCCACTTCTACGGCATCCTTGCGGATTGTTTCGCGGTAAGCCACCTGCGGCTGACCGATGTTGGCCTCAACGCTAAACTCGCGTTTCATGCGGTCGACAATGATCTCTAGGTGAAGTTCACCCATTCCCGAGATAATGGTCTGACCAGTCTCGTCATCAACCTTAATCCGGAAAGTAGGATCTTCCTCGGCCAAGCGCTGCATGGCAATGCCCATTTTTTCTTGGTCGCTTTTGGTCTTGGGCTCAATAGCGATGCTAACTGGTGGTTCTGGGAAGGTAATGCTCTCTAGTACAATTGGGTCGGCTTGATCGCAAAGGGTGTTGCCGGTGGTAGTGCCTTTTAGGCCCACAATGGCAGCAATGTCACCAGCTTCTACCGATTCGACGTCTTCTCGCTTATCAGCCTGCATACGAACGATGCGGCCGACACGCTCCTTCTCGCCTGTTGAACTGTTCAGAATATAGCTGCCTGACTCCAATTTACCGGAATAAACTCGGAAGTACGCCAATTTACCAACAAAGGGGTCGGTGGCAATCTTAAAAGCCAATCCCGAGAAAGGCTGATTAACGGCCGGTTTGCGTTCGATCTCGTCGCCAGTCTTAGGGTGAGTTCCCCAAGTTGAGCCGCGGTCTTCTGGGCTAGGCAGCAGGTCGACTACAAGGTCGAGCACTTTTTCGACAATAACGCCGCGGCCATCACCGCCAGTAACAGCAAAAAAGTTTCCAGACAAAATGGCGGCCCGAATGGCTTGCATGATCTCGTCCTGGCTAAGGCCTTCTTCGCCAACTTCGAAGTATTTCTCCAAAATCTTTTCGTCTTCGGCAACGGCGTTCTCGACTAGCAAACTGCGGTATTTTTTAACCTTATCCATCATATCTTCCGGAATCGGGCCTTCCACTAGTTCGTGGTCGGTAAAATCTTTGTAGGTGTAAGCCTTCATAGCTACAAGATCGACGATGCCATTAATAGACTGTTCAAAACCGATTGGCAGGTGAATTGGAAGGGCACGCTTGTTTAGTCGGGCATGGATAGTATCGAGGGATTTGTAGAAATCGCCACCAGTTTGGTTGATTTTGTTAATAAAACAAATACGAGGCACATTGTACTTGTCGGCCTGGCGCCAGACAGTTTCGGACTGTGACTCGACGCCCATTTTGCCATCAAAGACTACTACAGCGCCATCCAGCACGCGCAAAGACCGCTCCACCTCAACCGTAAAGTCGATGTGGCCCGGAGTATCAATAATGTTGACCTGGTGGTCTTTCCAGTAACAAGTAACAGCAGCTGAAACAATGGTAATACCGCGCTCGCGTTCCTGCTCCATCCAGTCGGTGGTAGTCTGACCATCATGGACCGCACCAATTTTGTGCTTGAGACCGGTTCGGTACAGAATACCTTCGGTGGTTGTTGTCTTGCCAGCATCAATGTGTGCAATTATACCAATGTTACGAAGTTTATCTAGTGCGTACTTTTTTGCTGCCATTATTGTAGTTCCTTGTTAATTTCCCTCTATTAATTGTGGTTGCGATGCCGCTTGGATTGCCATTGCCAGGGCGATGCCATCCAGTGGCGCGCTTTCCGTAAAGCCGTCGACGAAGTCTGGACCGTAGACCGTCCGAACACTGTGCTCTAAAGCCCGACAAGCCCGTATGCATCGTATGATTTGGATTGGATTGCTACCTTCATGAGTAGCAATAACCCTATCTGCCAATTCTTCAGCCGAAAGGCCTGGACCGTCAACTGCTAAGTACTGGTAATGGTCGTCCGTATCCAGCGACAAATTACGGGGCGTGTTAGCTGTTTGTTCTTTGGACTTCACCTGGACTATCTCGCGAAGTGCGCAAAGGCGCGGTTAGCTTCGGCCATCTTGTGAGTATCCTCGCGCTTCTTGACTGCTGAACCAGCGCCGTTGTAGGCGTCAACTAGCTCAGAGGCAATCCGGTCTTCCATGCCAATCCCCTTGCGAGAACGGCAGGCGGCTACAAACCACATCATTGTTAGGTGGTTTTGGCGCTGGCCTTTAACTTCGAAAGGAATTTGGTAGTTAGCACCACCGACGCGGCGAGAACGAGTCTCGACCTGAGGACGAACATTTTTCATAGCTTGCTCAAAGACATCCAAAGGATCTTTTACTTTCAGCTTATCGGCTGCTTTTTGCATACCGTTATAAACCAAGCGTTCGGCTAACTGCTTTTTGCCATTTAGCATGACGCGGTTAATGAGGCGCTGTACTTGGACACTGTTATAGATGCGATCGGCTGGGATGTCGCGGACTAGCGACTTGGTGACTTTACGAGGCATTACTTGGACTCCTTCTTGGCGCCATATTTACTACGGCCCTGCTTGCGGTTAGCCACACCTTGGAGGTCGAGGGCACCTCGGACGATGTGATAACGAACACCAGGTAAATCTTTAACACGTCCACCACGAACCAAAACGACAGCGTGTTCTTGCAAGTTGTGACCTTCGCCGCCGATGTAAGCCCAAACTTCGTGACCATTCTGCAAACGGACACGAGCTACCTAACGTAGCGCCGAGTTTGGCTTTTTAGGAGTCTTGGTTGTTACCTTGACACAAACGCCGCGCTTAAAAGGGGCTGGCTTTTCGTAATTCTTGTTGCGCAGGTTATTAGTAACCCGTTGCAAGGCCGGCGACTTAGTCTTTGTGGACTTGTCGTGACGACCTTTACGCACTAATTGATTGATTGTGGGCATGTTACTCCTTGTGGTTGCGATCTACTGCTGCGGGCAAGCATGCCTGTCTTGCCTGGCTCAGAACGCTTAAATTGATGTGTCTAGAATTTGTTTGGTAAATTATAGCAGTTTTGCTAGTCTCTGGCAACTGTGGCCATGTCGTCGGCCATCATGGTGCGAGTGTCGCGATCTCGCGAAACAGGGCGCTCGTCCTCTTCGTCATCTGGGTCTTCGTCCATACCAGTACCAACCGGTATCAAACGACCCAATATAACGTTTTCTTTGAGGCCGTACAGGTGGTCGACTTTACCACTAGTGGCAGCACTAATTAACACGCGGGTGGTGTCCTGGAACGAAGCGGCACTTAGGAACGATTCGGTTGATAGCGACGACTTGGTAATGCCAAGTAGCAACTGGCTGAACTGAATCTGCTCTTTACCCTCTCTTTTAAGACGGCTGTTTTCTTCCAAAACGGCAATCTTGCTGACGATGTCACCAGTCACGAACTCGCTGTCACCCGATTCCTCGATCTGAACGCGGCTAAACATCTGGCGCACAATGATTTCTAGGTGCTTATCGGCAATGTTCTGGCCTTGCGAGGCAAAGATGCTCAAAATCTCGTTCATGATGTAACGCTGAGTGGTTTCGATACCACGTAGGCGCATCAAGTCGTGCAAGTTAATTGAGCCGTTGGTAAGGCGTTGGCCCGACTCAACTTTGTCGCCGTCCTTAACTAGTACCTGCTTGAAGCCTGGGATCTCGTAACGGAAGCTGCTCTTGCTGGTTGGCGAAATGGTGATGCTCTTCTTCTTAACATCGACTTTGCCACCCATAGTAGCGATTAGCGGCTCCGAGTTGTCCTCCAGAGCGGCAATAACATCGCCGGCAACTACTTCGGTGCCTTGCTTGACCTTAGGAATACGGTCACCCAAGATCAGGTTAACCTTTTCTTGGCCCTTGGCAGCCACCTCTACTACGTAGTGATCGCCATCTTCCCAAGCTTTAACAACACCAGTGATATCGGACAGAAAGGCTTGACCCTTTGGAGCCCGAACCTCGAACAGTTCCTCGACACGAGGCAAACCAGTGGTAATATCGGCACCAGCAACACCACCGGAGTGGAAGGTCTTTAGGGTTAGCTGGGTACCCGGCTCACCGATACTCTGGGCGGCAATTACGCCAACCGGATAGTGTTCGGCAACAAGCTCACCAGTAGCTGGGTCAAGGCCGTATGATTTACGACTGACACCACGGACGCTAGCACAACTGAGTACACTCATGATCTTGACACCGTCTAGGGCGTTGTCAGCTTCAATTTGAGCGGCAATTTCTGGGGTAATGAGTTGACCGCGTTTGGTCAGCGTACTGATCTTCTCGGCGGCAAAACGACCA
>JBDTKG010000029.1:0-3595 GCA_039935435.1 Saccharimonadales bacterium (SeqCode)
TCTAACTGCTGCTGATACTGCTCATAAATATCGGCTGCCGCTCGTAACTTTACGACCACATTTTGCCCAGCCACTATAAAACGTGCTTGATCGTCCTTGGCCAGCCAGGCCGACTTCCAGGCTGTAATAGACTTGGTTTTACCGGAAACGGCAAAATCCTCTAAAGCCGCCTGCAGCTGTTTTTGCCAGAGATGTGCCAGTGATTGCCATTGCCCAAAGCCTGCAGGCGTGGGCTCAGTGGCCAGGCTAGCCGTTTGGGCGGCCAGGCTCTGCAGACCGCTAATCGAGGCTTTACTGACCCGCGCCAAACTGGCCGCTTGGGCTTGCACCATAGGCGTTACGGTTTTAATAAACTGTTGGTTATGCTTGGCCAACTGTTTAATCAGGGCCGGCGTTAACAGTGCTTTTTTGAAATCACTGATTATGTTTTTGAGGTCGCCGATATAGTTATCGGCCCGCTTCAGGGGGTCGCTGTAAGGTAGCTTATCAATTATTTGCCGCAATATCTGATCACTGCCCAGCTCGTCAGTCGGATTAAAATTAAGGCCTGTGGCGTTAAATATTTCTGGTGCGCCCTTGATTAAGTCGCTGCCAAAAGCGTGATAGGTGCTGATGGTGACGTCATAAGCAGCTTGGCCGATAATGTCGACCAGCCGTTGGCGCATATTGAGGGCGGCCGATTCCGAAAAGGTCAAACAAAGTATGTTTTGTGGCAGAGCGTCGGTTTTGTGCAGAATGTGGGCAATCCGAACACTCAAGAGCTGAGTTTTGCCTGTCCCCGGCCCGGCGATCACCAACACTGGACCGTCCAGGGTATCGACAGCCAGACGCTGCTGCTTATTTAAGGCCGCCAAATGCCCTTGATAGCGTTCATCTTGTAGAGTTTTTGCTTGTTTCACTACCTCTATTGTAACCGAAAATGCCTAGGCCTGCTTGGGCAAGCTAACCGTAAAGGTGGAGCCGACACCCGGCAAGCTTTTGACGCTGAGCGTGCCTTGGTGCAGAGTAACCAGCTGTTTGGCAATCGATAAACCTAGTCCGTAGCCGCCGACCTGGCCATTGGTACGAGAGCTATCTTGCCGGTAAAACCTATCAAATATATGGCGAATATCAGCCGTAGCAATCCCCTGCCCCTGATCGCTGACGTCTATCTGGACCTGGTGTTTAGTTACCCGGTTGGTTAAGTTAATTTGGCTTCCAGCTGGGCTGTATTTAAGAGCATTATCTAAAAGAATCGACAAAATTTCGGTTAGGGCTGCTTGGTCGCCGACGACCAGCGCATCGTCTAAGCGGTTATCTATAGTAATCTTCTTTGCTTTGGCCGCCTTGGAGTGACTTTTCACAGCCGATGTGCCGATCGCCAGCAGCGAAATAGTTTGTAGATTTAGGGCCTGATCGTCGTGCCGAGCCAGCCGCAGCAAGACATCAGACAAAGCCCTCAGCTTATTAACTTCTTCCAAATTACTGGCCAGTAAGGCTTTAGCCTGGTTAGGGTTAAGATTTTTGTTACGCAGAGCCACCTCTATTTCGGTTTGCATGGCCGTTAATGGTGTGCGCAGTTCGTGCGATGCGTCGGCCGTAAAACGGCTTTGACGTTGCAGGGCGGCTTCTATCGGCTCCAAAGTCCGTCGAGCTAGTCCGTAACTAATCAGTCCGCCTGCCAGTAATACTAGGACGTTAAAGAAAACCAGGGCTACGCGCAGTTCGCTATGGGCTTCGAGTAGCCGTGCGTCTCTAAATCGCTCATATTGGGGTAAGCTGACCATTCGGCTGCTAATAAAGCTGGGGCGCCGTAAGCCTGCGGTTAGCTCGCGGTCCGATAAGTGGTACACAAATAAGCTAAAACCAACGCTCAGCACCATTATGATGGCCAAGTACCAGAGGGCCAACCGAACAGCGGCCGATTTAATCATTTTTTAAGATTTCCCATCTTATAGCCAAAGCCGCGGACCGTTTTGATAAGATCCCTACCCTTAAATGGCTTATCAATTTTGCTGCGCAGATACCCCATGTAGACTTCGACAGTGTTCGGCAAGATGTCGGCATCAAAATCCCAGACATGGTCGATAATTTTCTGTTTCGATAAAATCCGACCCTTGTTGCGCATTAAATATTCCAGCAAAGCGAACTCCCGCTTTGATAAGCTAATTTCGGTGTTAGCCCGCTGCACCACAAAATCGGCAGGATCAAGCGTTAAATCGCCAACCTGTAGGATCGGGCTGGCGCTGTCATGGGGCCGCCGTAGCAGAGACCGAACTCGAGCCAATAATTCTTCGAAAGCAAATGGCTTAACTAGATAGTCGTCAGCGCCGCTATCTAGGCCGATAACCCGATCACTAACCCCGTCCTTAGCTGTTAGCATCAGAATTGGAGTGTGGTTTTTGTGTTTTCGAACTTGCCGGCAAAGTTCAAGCCCGTCTATGCTGCCTGGCAGCATGCGATCAAGCAATATCAAGTCGTAATCGCCCTCCAAGGCGTTAGCTAGGCCTTGATCGCCGTCGTAGGCCACATCAACCGCATAGGACTCTTGTTCTAGGCCTTGCTTTAAGGCGTTGGCAATCTTATGTTCGTCCTCGACTATAAGTATTTTCATAGTCTAATTATAAACTGATTGGGCTGAATTGTTGCTGAGAAAGACCTAGGCGGCTTCGATGCGGCCGCAGGCTAGACGCGGGCCTCCACTGTACCCAGTACCCGATTGGCCTGGGCCGTAGGGGTCGGGGTTACCATGTACCATTAATGAAGTGCCTTCGGGGGCGGTTAGGATCGAGACCGGCCCATCAGACAGGCTAACTCGAGTCGTTATGGCCTCTAAGACTCCCTTCCCGTGAGCATCAATTTTAATGCTCGGTAAATCGCCAGCGTGGAAACCGTGGTTGGCATCGGCGTCGCTGTTGCCACTGGGGCCTGGATCGAAGTGACCGCCGGCGCACTTAAATCCATCGCACTCGCAGTCGCCCTTTTCGTGAATATGAACAGCGTGAAAACCAGACTTGAGGACGTCCGGTTTGCCGCTGAGCTCTAGCCGTAGATGAACGTATTTCCAGCCATCAACGTCGTATTCCGTAAAGGTGGCTTGGCCGCTGACATCCGGACCGGTTACTGTGGCCTTGGCCCGGGCCGTTATGGTTTGTTGGTCGGCTACTAATTGTACTTTCATGGCGATTCCCCCGCTTAAATGTCTGCTCCTATTATAGCAGCCTAGCCAAGATTTAGCGGACGAGTCCCATGGCGCCCACGCAGTGCTATACTGACCACATGACACAAAAAGCTTCTAATCATCGAAATCGAAAACTCATTGGCGCGGTCGTTTGTTTGGCAATCTTATTCGCCGCCGTATTAGTCTATCGCCAAGGCCACCGGCCTGTGAACTTGGTCGTCGTGAGTAAAAGATCGTCTCGCGCCGGCCAAACTCAAACAAGCGTAGCTACGGTGTTCAATAAAGCCCAATATTCCACAACCGACCCAACCAGTCCGTGGGTGGTGGTTAACAAGCAGCACCCTTTAAGTCCTAAAGACTACGCTCCCGCCGACCTAACATCAGTCGGCAATGGCCAGTTTATGCGACAAGCCGCAGCCAAAGCCTTGGGCCAGA
>JBDTKG010000030.1:0-3808 GCA_039935435.1 Saccharimonadales bacterium (SeqCode)
ACAAGCTAGAGCTCAAGGTTAACAAGCCCGACCTCAAAGCTTGGCGAGCCATGGTCAAGCGGGCCACCACCAGCTACAAACGTCAGCTTAAGGTTGGCGTCGTTGCCAAATATTTAGACAATCAAGACACCTACATGTCAGTTTTCGAAGCTCTGCGAGCCGCCGCCTGGTCGCAGGACTGCCAGGTTGATATACGTTGGATCGATGCCCAAGCCATCGAAGACCAAGGTGCCGCCAAGCTGCTAGACGGCCTCGATGGCATCGTAGTGCCCGGTGGCTTTGGCACCCGCGGACTAGAAGGCAAAATCCAGGCCGCACAGTACTGCATGACCACCAAAATGCCGTACCTAGGTTTGTGCTTAGGCCTGCAAATGGCCGTGGTGGCTGCCGCCCGCCAAGCCGGCTTAAAAGAGGCTACCACCATGGAGCTCGACGAGCGATCAACCCACAAAGTTATCGACGTCATGGCCGGCCAAGCCGACAAACTTAACACCGGTGGCACCATGCGCCTGGGCGATTATCCCTGCGTCGTTCAAAACGGAAGTCTGGCCGCCAAATTGTATGGCACAACCAAAATCACCGAACGCCATCGCCACCGCCTGGAGTGCAACAACGATTACCGCGACCAGTACCAAAAGTGGGGCATTAATCCGGTCGGGCTATCACCCGATAACCATTTGGTTGAGATGATCGAAATCGTCGGCCACCCATTCATGCTGGCCAGCCAGTTCCACCCCGAATTCAAATCACGTCCCGACCGTCCGCACCCCATGTTCAGCGGATTTATCGGCGCCCTCTTGTAGTAGGGCTCCATATCTTGTAACATTAGCAATATGGACCAAGACAACGCAAACGCAAACATTATGGACAATACTCAAACACCACCAGCCCAAACTCCGGCGCCAGCCTCAGCTACGCCTGCGCCAACCTACACGCCGGCACCTGTGGCTACTACACCGGCAGTTGAGCCACCAGCAGAGCCACAACCGGCCCCCCAACCCGCGCCGGCTTCTGGCCCCAGCCGCAAGATTCTGCTAGTCGAGGACGACGATGCCCTTGCCAATGTCTATCTGACCCGTCTGCAGGCCGAAGGTTTCGACGTAAAGCGTGTTCCCAACGGCGAAGACGCGCTGTCCACTACACTGCAGTTTCATCCCGACTTAATCCTCCTGGACGTCATGATGCCCAAAGTCAGCGGCTTCGACGTCCTAGACATCTTGCGCAACACCCCCGAAACCACCAACATCAAGGTGATTATGCTAACAGCGCTTAGCCAGGACAGCGACAAAGCCCGTGCCGAGCAACTGGGTGCCGACGACTACTTGGTTAAGTCCCAAGTCGTCATTGCCGACGTCGTCGACCGCATCAAGCACCACCTTGGCATGTCCTAACAGCCAAACTCATCTCTCCATTGACTAAATACACATAAACTGATATAATTGCTGTCATTATTATGTATTTATTGGCAAGTTTAGTATACCTATCTGCAGAGATTAAAGTAGGCACAGTATGTCACTAATCGAGGTCCAAGCGCCTGTAGCCATTGCCGGCATCGAATGGCTAGAAGACTTAACTGGCCGATCAGCAGGCAACGTCCAGCAAGACATTGTTTCCTTACAGGCAGAGGCTAACTTGCTACCCGAAGTAGCAGCTGAGAGTGGGCTACCACTAAACTTCAATAGCGTTTACCAGCTACGTGAAGAAGCATTACTCAAAACTCATAGAACTCGCGGTTTACCGCAAGCCAGCTTTTTTTTGGGCAAAGTCATCAATGGTTCTATGAACTCCTCAGGCATACTATCCAAAGACGCACCGACGGCGCTGACCGCACCGGCTGTTAGCCATATAGAGCAACGATCAGCCGAGCTAGCCGGACCAACCGGCCTGTATCTGCGAATGCTGGCCGACTCCGTACGCCCTTACTACGTGTCCCGAGGTGATGGCTATACCGAGTTACAGCCCCGGCCGTCCCACGAAGCCCAAATAACCGGCCGTAACCAAGACCCTAAAGCTGCTAATGGTCATAACCAAACCGTATTCTGTTCCGAGGCCGATAGTAATTTTGTCGATCTCGGTTTTGTCGACTCCCAATTACTTCGACCAATCGAAATTGATGGTCGGGTTGTAGCGCTGCAAAAAATGCTTGGCGATCATAGCGCACTTCTGATTCGCCCGGCGGTCCTCAACGGCGTTCGATTACCCGTCGGTAGTATAATGACGGTAGGGCAGCCTAAGAGCGACCCGCCTCAATTTGCCTTCGGGCGCCTAAGTAGCTTTTGCTTCGACACGCCCCAGCAAGCCGCCCGCGCTATGCCAAACTTACTGAGCTTACTAAACGACCCTAGGAAACGATTAAATTTCCCAGACAAACTGACAAACTTCAATAATCTGGTGGGTCGAACTCCAAATCTGCCTACCGACTATCCAGACAACCAAATTTTGGATGATGCTCAGCAGCTACAACTTGCTCAAGAGGTGGCCAGCTTCACCTTGAGTGCCGTTCAGGTTGCCCGCCAGGTCCGTCTCCGCTGGCTTAGCAATCAGCCGCTGCAGCCAAAAAAATTGTACGACCAATTGGACAGAGTCGGACAAGCTCGTTTTGGGTTTGTCCAGCAGTATGGCTCGAGCGCGCTGGAGGCTGCCGACCATTTATTGCTAGACCCAATCACGCAGCGGCTGGACCAAATCACTCGACCCAACTATTAGCCCTCGCACTACTGTTGACGAAACATCAAGCTTATGCTATACTGCAGACAGTTAAGGAAACACAAAAATTATGCCACCAACTGCAGAACTTGGCAACCCAACTCAAGCCCCAGGCTTTATCGACCAAATCCCGGCCAACGTTTTGGCATCTCAGTCCTCTGAGCCCACTGCTGATCGTTTCTTTTATCCCGAAGATCAATCCGTTGCAACCGAAGTTTCGACTCCCACCACTGGGTATAACGAGACCGTAGCTGGCAACGATCAGGTTCAGACCTTAAAGCCGGGCTATGGCGAAGTAAGTGATGTCACTGTGCCAAGGTGGAGGATCAGGCAAATTGTCGCTCAGATGCCCGAAAGTATTGAAGGGGCTTCTCCCTTCGAATTTAAGGCAGGCGGTAATAGGTTTGAGCTTTTAGGAGTAACTCAAGTTGGTAATCGTCCTGCATATGCCTTTAACTCACGTGATGAAAAGGGGGATGCTCGCAGCTTTTTTGTGTATCGTTCCGAGTCAGAAGGTGGTTTAAGGGTGTCGCAGGCCGTTAGTGGCGGTGATGCAAAAGACGGCAACGTGGGCCGATTTATGAAAGGTGCTGAGCTTGCGGCAGACAGCCAGTACACGCAGGACACTCAACTACACCCAGCTATTGCCGGTGAAATTGCTAATCTTTTCCCCTCGTTAAGCGAATCAAAACTGGCCAAAGGTCAGACAGCTCCTAACTTCATACAGCCTCACACCACAGTCGATGCCTTGGCCAATGATTTCGAAACCCAAACCCAAGTTAATGTTTTGGGATCAGAAGCCGTTAACAAAACATTACACGAGCTGCCAAAAGCCGGCCAACTCGAACAGTCTCGTGACTGGCAAGAGGTAGTGGTTAAGATAGGTGATTTAGGCCGTCAATTGGAAGCAGCTGGAGTGGTGCCAGATTTCTCAGAACCGGTTGCCACATTTCATGACGTACACCCCGTACTAGGCGAGATTACGCGCGAAGTTTATGATGTTGTTGTTAACGGTCGCCCTATTGAGTGGCATATGGCACACGATAAAGCCGGCCGGGTTTGGATTGATCGCATACGCTTCGGCGACACTCAGCCAACTGCT